>NZ_JBEXRZ010000188.1:0-14291 GCF_040613325.1 Streptomyces sp. NPDC006283
GTGGCCAGGAGCCGGTCGACGAAGACCAGCTTGTACTTCGCACCCGCACCCACAGCCCGACGACGCGGACGATCAGCCAGCTCGGCATCTCTTCGGGCCTGCCACACCGGCCCCAACTCGGCCACCAGATCAGCGATCACAGACGCCGAAAGTCCCGTGACGCGACGCTCCGACATGATCAACCTGCGTGCTTCAACCCCCACCACACACAGACCAACGACCCAGGTCAGCCGCCGTCACCGCTAATCACGCACGAGGTCGTAACAGCGGCTAACACAATGAAGTGCTGAGGACCCAGTGGATTTATTTGTCCAGCGCAGCGGCGACATGGGATCTCCGCGGACGTCGGGCTCGACCAGCGTGAGGAGCGCGGCTCTCGAATGGCTGGGTTCAGGTCGACGACGCGTTTGCGGTCATCGCCAGGCCGACGGATGCGTCCCCATGGGTCCTCTGCGGGGTCGAGTTCCCGAACTCCGACGGACACAGTGGCTTCACGGACACCGGCGGCACGGGCGACCGCCCTGATCCCGCCATGCCTGAGGGACTGGGCTTCCGCTCCTCTCAACAGACGCCGCCGGCCGGAACGGCGGAGCATACCCTTCCGTTGGGCAGTCAACTGAGGCCGGCCACCCCCTGCGCGAGCCGTCGGCCCCGACGCTGCCAGGAGCTGGTGCATAGCCGTCGCTGCAGCACATACGCGAGTCATTCGCGGAGTTTGCCGTGGCCCGCCGGACGGAGGTTGTTGGCGTGTCGAGGGAACGCGGATGGCCGGGGCGAGAGTTCATCTCGCCCCGGCCGGTGACCTTAGGGTCGGTTCACCGTTGCAGTGGTGGCCCCGTCAGCGCAGTTTGTACGCCGTGGGGAGGGTCTGCTCGACGGTGTTGCCCTCGCTGTCGGTCGCGGTGATCCGCAGCCCGACGCCGTTGGCGGCCTGGTCCCGCTTAGGATGTTTGATCTTCGTGGTGAAGGTGTTCTTCCCGTCGGCCTTGATGCTCGACGGGCGCCAGGTCTTGCCGGCGTCGAAGCTGACCTCAGCCTTCAACGAGGTCACCCTGGGCAGGGCGGTGAGGCGCTCCTGGTAGTAGCCGGTGACCGTGATCTCGTGCATGTCTCCGGCCTTGGCGGTGTTGTCCAGGGCCAGACCGAGGTCGTATCGCAGAAAGATCAGCGGCTCGGGTCGGCAGGCCACAGGGTTGCTGCCGAGCACGTCGCCCATGCACGGGCTCAGCTCCGACGTGTCTGCCTTGGTCGGCTTGGCGGAGGTGTACTGCCACGCCGTCCTGACCCCGTTGGTCTCTGCCTCGAAGGTGTACCGGGCCGACTGCGCCGGCAGGTCGTAGGCGACGATGTCCCCTGTGCAGCCGGAGAGTGCGCATGCTGTGGCTGCTGCGAGCACCGCGAGGATCCCCGTCCGGCGTCGTGTTGATGGCACGCTTGTCTTCATCGCGTCAGTCCTCTTGGCTGCGTGGGTCTTCATCGTTGGTTCCCGAAGGGGAGGGGGATGCTGTACTCGAGTCGCTCCGTGCGGCGTTCGACTTCCTGGCCGGACTGGTTGAGCAACCTGAAGTCGCAGGCAGGTGCCTCGCAGCCGAATGCTCCGAAGAAGGTCTCGGCGATGTGGTTGTTGTTGACGATGCCGATCATCGCCTGGCGGGCGCCGGCGCTGCTGGTCAGATAGAAGGTCGGATAGAAGGTGTCGCCCTGCCGGCAGCCCGAGCACAGCATTCCGGTCTGGACCGTGAAGCCGGACTTGGTTCGCACCTGCGGCACGGCCCCCGGGACGGTCGGTCCCGTGTTCCAACGGACGTTGTTCCTGGTGGCCAGCACTACGTCCTGCGTCTCATTGCCAGGCCAACCCGTGTCGTCGGTCCAGGCGGTGCCGAACCGGTTGAGGGCATCGTCCTGCCGCGTGACGTATGTGGTCAGGGTCTGCTGCGTATCCGTGCGCGGCATCTCCAGGGATACCGCCGGAGCGGACTGGGAGTGCTGCTGCCAGGTCAGATCGGTGACCTCACCAGGCCGGTCGGCGTGGAAGTGGTGGTCGACCCGGTTGAGTTCCTTCTTCCTGACCCGGTAGGGCAGGTCCGGGATGAGACCGTCGGCGCTGAACGCCGCGCTGTAAACCGTCGGTGTGGCCCTGCCACCGATGCTGATCTGAACATTCGACGGGTCGGCCTCGATCCGCTTCATCAGGCGTTCTGCTTGTGCGTAGCCCACGCTCAGAACCGGCAGTGCGGCGTACGGCTTGACCGCGGGGCAATTGCGCGGCCCGCCCTTGCATTCGAGGGCCTCGGGCAAGGGCTTGGAACCGAGCGCTGTCAGGCCCGGTGCCGCGACCAGCACGCCGATTGCGCCGGCGGCGGCAGCGGCCGCCACCCGCTCGTCCCGGAGCTTCGGAAAGTTGCAAATGCTCTTGCACACGTCGGTCGGTGTCACCAGCACCAGCTTGCCCTGTGCATCGACTTTGGCGAGCTCAGCGGCGGTGCCGGTGCCCGCGTGGACCACCGACGCCTTTCGGTCGGTTGCCAGTCGGGGAACCCGAACCATTATTTCCCGGGTGCCGATGTTCGCCTGGTCCTCCCACAGATAGAGCCCGACGGGAGTCGAGACATCCGGGAACTGGTAGCGGGCGGACAGGCTGAAGGTGTCACCGCCACCGACGGCCCGCATGGTGACCACAGGAGTCGTGAGCACGGCGGAGGTCCTGTGTGCGAGGGTTCCCGTCTTCACCCTGCCGGTCGGCAGCGCCCACCAGTTCGGCTCGTCAGCACCGTATGCGGCCCTGAACTCCGCAGTCATTCCCCACGCGCCGGTCGCGGAGACCCGCTCGGAGGAGCTGAAGGCATGGTAGGTCTCCGTCGACTCCGGAGTCTGCACCTTCAGCGGTCTGGCCCTGCGCAGGTCCAGTGTGACCGTGGTCGCCTTGGCAAGCGTCGTTTCCGCCACGAGCGGTGCGGCATTGTGCCATTCGCCGGACGCGTCCTGCCAGCTGACGGGGACAGCTACGGAGTAGGTGCCGGCGAAGAGCGGCGCGGTGATCGTCTCCCCACCGGGCACGGCTACCGGACCGTCGTGCAGGAGCTCTTCATTGTCGACCGGCAGAATTGCGGCGTTGCCGTACTGGACGGCGGTGGCGCCGGCCGGGCGGACGACGTTGACGGTCAGCGGGTGGCGCTGGGGCTCGAGGAAGGTGCTGACCCGTGAGGTCGCCCGCACCGCGCCCGTCGAGTCCCGGGCGACCAGCTGGCCGGTATAGCGGCCGAAGACCCCATTGCTGCCGAGCACCCGGCCGTCGACGGTCACCGACACCTCGGCCGACCCGTTTGCGGGCACGACCACCTCTTCGGTGCTGGGGGTGACCAGGCCGGCCGGAGCAGGCTGGTCCCCGGAGGAGATCGACGCGGCAAGGCGCAACGTGATCGCCTCGTCGGTGTGGTTGGTGTAGGTGACCTTCTTCGTCTGCGGCGCGTGCGGGTAGGTCAGGCGGCCGAAGTTCACGATCCGGCTTGCGATGATCTTCGGATCGAGCGCCGCGGCGACGTCAACTCGGCCGACGCCCTGGGCGTCCACGTCGTGTCCCAGGTCGGCGGCGGTGCCCATCAGCATCGCCTTGATTTCGTGGCCGGTCATGTCCGGGTGCTGCTGGGCGAGAATGGCCGCGGCGCCGGCGACGTGCGGTGCGGCCATCGACGTTCCGCTGGCCTTGGTGTAGTGCTCGTCCACCGCCGTGCCCATCGTCGTGCCGGCGGCGCGTGCCGCGACGATGGCGACACCGGGAGCCGCGATATCCGGCTTGGCGGCGCCGTCCCTGACTCGCGGTCCGCGGCTGGAAAAGTTGGCCATCTTGTCCGTCTTGTCGACCGCCGCGACGGTAAGTGCCTCGTCGGCGGCGCCCGGGGCACCAACCGTTCCGCTCGTCGGGCCGCTGTTGCCCGCCGCGACGACGAAGAGGGTCCCGGTGGTACGGCTGAGCTGGTTGAGCGATTGGCTCAGCGGATCGGTCCCGTCGCTTGGGTTACCACCGAGGCTCATGTTGACGACCTTGGCCCCCGAATGGGCGGCCCACTCCATGCCCGCGATGATGGACGACATCGCGCCGGAGCCACTGTCGCTGAGCACCTTGCCGACCCGCAGCTTGGCGCGGGGCGCGACGCCCTTGCGCAGCCCCTTGGACGCGTCCCCGGTGCCCAGGATCGTGGCCGCCACGTGGGTGCCGTGTCCGTGCCCGTCCCGGGCGCCGGAGGCGTTGCCGGTGAAGTCGACCTGCTCGACGAGGTTTCCGGACACGTCCGGGTGGTTGGGGTCGATGCCGGTGTCCAGCACCGCTACGGAAACGCTGGCGCCGTCGTAGCCGCGGTCCCAGGCGGTGTTCGCGCCGATCTGCGGTACGGAGGTTTCGAGGTCGATTTTGGCCAGCCCGTCGAGCCACACCTTCTTGACCCCGGCCAGGGAACCCGCGGACCGGGCAGCGGAGCCGGAGTCCCTCTTGCCCCGCACCCCCTGCCACCACCGGCCTCCGTCGGCGATGTCCATCGAACGGCCGTTGATGCTCGGGAGCGCTCTGCCGCCGGTCGCTCCGGCAACCTTCTGTGCCTTGTGAGCCGCGGCCTTATCGGCGTAGGTCACGAGCACTGGCACCTCGCCGGCCTCTCCGGACTTGTCCGCCGCGACGAGCGTCACCAGCTCCTTCAGGTCGAAGAGCCCCCAGTCGAGCAATCCGTTGTCGAGCAACGCGAGGGCATCGTTCGGCACGACGTACACGTTGCCCTTGCGAGTGATGGTGTGAAAGACGACGGCGGATCCATCGGGCCGCGCCGCGCTCTGAATGTCGCGCGCGACCGGCTTGCCGTCGGCGTCGATGCCGACGTGCACCGTGTCACCAGTGATCAGCTTCACCGGGACGGCCCCACCGGACGCCGCGACGAGCCGCTTCCGATCGTCTTCGGCGGAGGCTGCCAGGTTATTCGGCTGTGCGGCATGGGGACGCGGCGCCTGCCGGGGCGGCTCGGCAGCGAGTGTCGCCGTGGGCGACACGACCGTCCCGAAGACGGTCATACCAATGGCTACCGCGCCCAAGCGTCTTCCGAGACGCTTCGTTGCCGGGCTTCGTCTCATCTATTCGATCTCCTGTTGAGAGTTCATACGGTCAGGAATGTCCTGAGAGGTATGACGGGAGGGCACGCGGACGCCCGCTCCCCGAGGTCTCCCCGCCTTCGCAAGCGGACTGGGTTGGGGCAGGCGCGGTCTGGGGTCGGGACGGTGCTCTCGCCGCCACTGGCAATCACGGTTCGCCCATGAGCCTCTTCGCTAGAGCGGTTCATACTCGCCGACGACGTCGACACCACCCGCACCCCAAGGGCCCGGCACCGACGGGCTGGTCGACGGCCCTGGCGGCACCGGTTCGTCCTTCGACGGGTGTGCAGGCACGGCTGGGTCAACTGTTGGCTCTGGGGTGGGCGGTTCTGCGGGTGGCATGGTGACGAGTGTGCAATCGAGCCCGGTCCCGGTTCGATTGGTCAGATGCGGGATTTAATCCGCCGCTCGCTCATGCGCGCATTTCTTCGTCGCCGGACGACGGCGGTGCAAATTATTCGTCGCCTACCGGCGTGCGGCTCCGATCGCCGACGAGGCCCAGTTCAACGACTTTGATCGCGAGGACGGTCCGCGAGGTGACGTTCAGTTTTCGCATGGCTGACTTCACCTGGCTGGCCACGGTCTGCGTCGACACCGTCAGCGCGTCTGCGATCTGCCGGTTCGTCCGGCCACCGACCATCAGTCGGGCCACCTCCAGCTCGCGCGGGGAGAGTTCGTTGCCGTAACCCGGCCTGCCCCTGCCCCGCGCCACCCGGGTGTTGCACCCGCGCTCACCCAGGGCCCGTGCCACCCGGTCGGCGTCGTTGACGGCGCCGAGATCCGCCAACGCCCGCGAGATGTCGGCCAGCATCGGCAGGCCAGCCTCGTGTCGGCCGGCGGCGAGCAGGCAGTGGGCATGACGCTCCCGGGCGAGAAGGGCGTCGTACGGGCGCGGCAGGGCCTGCCATGCGTCTGCCGCCCGGGCGAACAACGCCGCGGCGTCATCGAGCCGGCCGTACGCGTCGGCCAGGATTGCGCGGCACAGCATCAGAGATGCCTGCGGCGCCGGAGCATCCTTGCCGGCCAAGGCCCGTTCGAAGGTGGTCACCAGATCCGCGGCGTGGCCGGACCGACCGGCGGCCACGAGAGCTGCAACCCGTACCGGCGCAACTTCGGTGGCACGGGGCCAGATGCCGCTGCCGACGGTAATCTCCACCGGCTCGTCGGTGAGGCGGAGCGCCTCCTCGACGTTGCCGTCGCGCAGGCACTGCTGCGCGAGCGCGGCCGCGGCCTCGATGCGTTGTTGGTCGTCGCGTTCGGCGAAGCGCAGATGCTTCTCCGCTCCTTGCCGGTCACCGGCAGCGGCCTGGATCAGGCCTGCCACGAGGGCAATCTCGCATCGATCCTGCAGCCGCACTCTGTCGCCGTCGTTGACCAGCCGCGCCGCCCGGTCCACGTGTCCCGCCCATGCACCGGTGAACCAGTCGAGGTGGGCAGCCGTAACGGCGATGCCGTCGAGGAGGCCCAGCAACTCGTAGCGTTCGGCAAGTGCTTGGGCTTTGGCCAGTTGTGCCGTGGCCTCGTCGTACCGTCCCCACCGTATTGCCGCTTCGCCGACGTTCATGTGGCCTGTCGCGACGAGCGCCGCCTCCCGCGGGTTGGTCCTGTCGTCCGGGATCTGCCGGACCTCGGCCCACCCGGTCTCCTCACCGAGCATGAGCAGCGCGAAGGTGCGTTCCAGGAACAGGCGCAGCCGCTCGTGGGGGGCGATCGACGGCGCCACCGCGGGTGCCTCGCGCAGCCACCGCAGATGCTCGGAGGCCGGCCTCGCATCCCCAAGGGGTAGGGCGAGGAGGTTTCGGGCTCGTGCCGCCTCCAGCGCGTCCGGCGCGAGGTCGGGCACCGCTCGCAGTAGTTCGAGCCGGCCCGCCTCCATGGCTCCCCCGGCCATGAGCACCCGTCCGATGTGGAAGCGGACCAGCGCTTCCTGTTTCGGCGTAAGAGGCTGGGTACGGAGCGCCGACTGCAACGACTCCATGATTTTCGAGTACGGATCCGAGCCGGGTAGCAACTGAAACTGGATCTTCATCACGAGCCGTACCAGCGGCTCGACCGGCAGGGCGACGGTGGTGACCAGGCTGTGCAGCAGCAGTGCCGCGGTGGCGACGTCACCGGTCTGCGCGGAGAGGTCGGCCGCCTGCTCGGTGTACCGGCACGAGGCCTCGGCATCGCCCGCCAGCCGGAAGTGCCTGGCCAGCTGTGCTACCGGCGGCAGCGGCCAGTCCTCCAACGCACGACCAGCGCGCAGATGCATGGCACGCCGTTCCTGGGGCGCGATCGCCTCGTACACGGCGTGACACGCAAGGGAATGGCGGAACGACCACTGCCAGGGCCCGTCCTCCCGCAGCAGGCCGCACCCCAGCGCGTCAGCCGCCTGCGCGGTGAACCGGTCCTCGGGCAGACCGGTCACCGCTTTCAGGGTCGCGTAATCGGCCGGGCCGGAGAACACCGTCACTGCGTTCAGAACCGTCCGCGTGTCGGGTCGGAGCCGCCCGACGCGTTCCAGCACGGCGTCGCGGATCGTAGGCGGCACCTCGATGCGGTCCAACCGGCGGCGCGCCCACCCGCCGTCCTGGCGGATCAGGTCGGCGCGGTCGTGCATCAGCCGCACGGACTCCTCCACCGCCAGCGGTACGCCCTCCGTCCGGGCGTGCAGGAAGGCGGCGAACTCGGCCGAGACATGCCCATCGGCAAGCATCGAGGAGACGACCGCAGCAGTGTCCGCGACCCCCAGCGGCTGCAGTGTCAGCCGCACCAGGTGGGTGTCGGCGGGCGGTCGGGAGGTGAGTCGCAGCAACAGCGAATCGGGTGGCACCTCCTCCCGCCGGTACGTCACGACCACGCTCACAGGCTGAGGGCGGCGGGAAACCAGGAACAGCAGGAACTCCAGGGTCGCCTCGTCCGCCCAGTGCACATCCTCAACTGCCAGCACAGCCACGTCGAGTCGGCTGAGCACCTCGAGGAAGGCCCGGAACAGCCGGTGCCGTGCCGCGGTTGCGTCCTCCAACGGCTCCGGCGCTTCGGGCAGGTCGGCTGCCCACTCGGGAAACAACGGGCGCAGCGCGCCGCCCAGGCCGCTGAGCCGCAGCCCGGACACGCTGCCAACGCCGTCGCGCACAGCATCCACCACCGCGCCTAGCGTGTACGGGACGCGCAAGTCCGGGCAGGCCCCCACCAGGACGCGACGCCCACGCTCGGCCTGGGGCACCAGGACCTCCCGCAACAGCCGGGTCTTGCCGATGCCTGCTTCACCGTCGATCAGGACCACGGCAGGCGGTTGTCCGAGCGCCCCGCCGAGCGCGGCGACCTCCCGGTCCCGCCCGACGAACTGCGGCACGGAAAGCACTGGAAGTTGACCGGCATCGGTGCTGGCCCGTCCGCCCAACGCCCGCCCCCTCAGTCGATCACCCTTACGCCAGTGCTGACTGTAGCCGTGGGAGATCATTTGGCTAGGGGGCTGGAAGATCCCGTACGGGGCGAGGACATCCTTGTGCGAACTGATGCCGCGTCAGTGAAGCAATGCCTCGCAGAGCGTTTGCCCCGTCTGCGTGAGCTGGGCCTCTCGTTCCATGAGTGAGGAGCGTCGTCGCGGTCCACCGTGTGTGGTCGCCGGGGGGCGTATCGGCTCCACGTCCCTCCGGCTTCGGTGACCAGGCGGGTGGCTGTCTTGTCGTGGACCGAGGGCCTTCGCGATGACGGGGGCCGGGGCTTGGAGGACGAGCTGTCGGATCGCGGAGGTCCTGCCGCGCTGCGGCGGGACTCCGATCTCCCGCGGGCGCGGGGATGCAGTTCCCTGTTGATACATGCCTCGGCGGCCGGCCACCGACCAGCCGACTGTCACCAACGTCATGACCGAGTACACCTAGCCCAGATACCGGGCCACCGCCTCCTCGATCCCCGCCGCGTCCGCACCCTCCGCCGCCCAGGCCACGTATCCGTCGGGCCGTACCAGGACGGTCGTCCGGTGGTCGCCAGCCCAGCGCTCCACGGTCAGCCACCCCTCACGAACACCGGGGCCTTCGTACGTCCCGGGCGTGATCAGCACGAAGCGGCCGCCGCGCAGCGCCTCGTAGAGCCGGCCGTCCTTCAGGGCGACGTCGGGGACGCGGGTGCCGGTGAGGCGGTGGGCGCCGCGGGGGGCGGGGTAGGCGTAGCCGATCCCGGTGATCTGACCCAGGGCCTTGCGCTGGACGGGCGGGGCCATGTCGACGAACGCGGAGACAAGGGCGCGGGCGGCACGCAGCAGCGGATTCCGCGCGCGGGCCAGCCGGACCAGTCCGCCACTGCTGCGCAGCACCGCCCTGCCGACCGGGTGGCGCTCGGCCTCGTAGCTGTCGAGGAGCCCTTCGGGCGCCCGGCCCTGGACGGCCGCGGCGAGCTTCCAGCTCAGGTTGGCGGCGTCCTGGAGGCCGGTGTTCATGCCCTGCCCGCCGGCCGGGGAGTGGATGTGCGCGGCGTCCCCGGCGAGGAAGACCCGCCCGACCCGGTAGTGCGGTGCCTGGCGCTCGTCACTGTGGAAACGGGAGAGCCAGCGGGCGTCGTGCATGCCGTAGTCGGCGCCCAGGGCACGACGGGTGATCTCCTTGACCTCGTCGAGGTCGAGCGGGGCGTCGTCGGAGACCTCGTTGCGGCGGTTCCAGCCCATGACCCGGTACCAGCCGTCGCCGAAGGAGGCGATCATCGCGAAGGCGTCGCCGCGGCCGTTGACGGTGAGGACGCCCTCGGGCTTCTCGGCCAGCCGGACATCGGCCAGGATCAGCGACTTGATGACGGAGACACCGGGGAAGTCCAGGCCGATCGCCTCCCGCACGGCGCTCCGGTGACCGTCGGCGCCGACGACATAGGCCGCCCGGCGGGTGACGACCGCCCCGTCCGCGCCGCGCACGTCGAGGTCGACCCCCTCGTCGTCCTGCCGCAGCCCCACGACCTCGCTCTCGTACGCGAACTCGACCCCAGCCTCCCGGGCCCGCCGCTCCAGGAGCCGCTCGACCTCGTACTGCGGGGTGATGAGCAGGAACGGGAAACGCGAGGGCAGCGTGCTCAGGTTGAGGGAGAGGCGGCGGAAGAGCCGCAGGCCGGTGATGGTGTCCCCGGTGGTGAGGAGTTCGTCGGCGAGGCCGCGGGCGTCGAGCTGCTCCAGGGTGCGGGCGTGCACCCCGAAGGCGCGGGAGAGGTTGCTGATCTTGCGCGGCCGCTTCTCGACGAGGGTCACGGTGACGCCGGCTGTGGCGAGGTCACCGGCGAGGAGGAGGCCGGTGGGGCCGGAGCCGACGACGATCACGGTGCGGTGGGTGGCGGTGCCGTTCATGGTGGCCTCCAGTTGCCAACGCTTGCTTGCGCCATCGCCTATTGCCAACAATTGTTGGCCAACGCTCGTTGACCAAGATAGGTGGCGCCAAGAAGGATGTCAACAGACGTTGGCAAACAACTGTTGGCGAACACTTGTTGACCTACGCCCGTTGGCCTACGCTTGTTGGCATGAACGGCAGCGACAGCACCACCACGGTTCCCGGCAGCGCCCCCCGCCGCTCCGATGCCACTCGCGGCGCGATCCTCGCGGCGGCCCGCGAGCGCTTCGCGACCGACGGCTACGAGCGAGCCACCATCCGCGCCATCGCCAAGGACGCGAACATCGATCCCTCGATGGTGATGCGGTACTACCGCAACAAGGAGGGCCTCTTCGCGGCGGCCGTCACCATCGACCTGCGGCTGCCGGACGTGAGCGGGGCGGACCGCCGGCAGGACGCGGGGCGGATCCTCGTCGAGCACTTCCTCGACATGTGGGAGAACAACGAGGTCCTCACCGCCCTGCTGCGGGTCGGCGTGACCAACCAGGCCGGGGCGGAGCGCATGCAGGGCATCCTGCGGGACCAGCTTCTGCCGGTCGCCCGGCAGGTGTGCCCCGACCCCGAGCAGGTCCCGGCACGGGCGGCACTCATGGCGTCACAGCTGCTGGGGCTGGCGCTCACGCGGTACGTGCTGCGGATGCCGCCGGCGGTGGGGCTGGCGCGGGCGGAGATCGTGGTATGGCTGGCACCGACGATCCAGCGGTACCTGACCGCGCCGAGCCCCTGAGGCTTGCCGAGCACTCGCATCCGCCGGGGCCACGGGACCGGTAGGGCGCTGGAAGGCCGCCCAGTAAATGAGACCCGCCGGGCGACGAGAAATTCGGGCCCAGCAGGCCAGCCGAGCGCCGAGAACCCTCCGAACCCCTGACACGCCTAGGAACTGTCCGGCGGATCTCGTCGATTCGAGTGGTTGATTCATTGCAGCTCACCCATCGGCTGCACTGTCAGATCGGTTCGCTAAGGTCTGCGGCCATGATTGAGATCACAGCCGAAGCGTGGCCAGAACCTCCACTCGCCGGCACCGAGGCAGCAGCCATCCTCGGCGCCCTCGAACGCCAGCGGGCCACGCTGGCCTGGAAGTGCTCCGGCCTGGACGCCTCCGGCCTTCGCGCCACACTCGGCACGTCCACAATCACTCTGGGCGGCCTCCTCAAGCACCTGGCGCACGTAGAAGACAGCCACTTCGCCCGGCTGTGGCTCAGCTCCCCCGTCGGGGCTCCCTGGGACACAGTCGACTGGGACAACACTCCCGACTGGGACTACCGCTCCGCTGCGGAGGACACCCCCGAGCAACTGCGCGCTCTCTGGCAGGAATCAGTCGCCCGCTCCCGTGCCATCGTCGACGAGGCGCTCAACACAGGCGGGCTGGACCAGCTCGGTGCCTACACCACCCGTAGCGGCGAACGCCCCAACCTCCGTCGCATTCTTCTTGACCTCATCGAGGAGTACGCCCGCCACGCCGGTCACGCCGACCTCATCCGCGAATCCGTCGACGGGCTCACGGGCGAGGACCCGCCGAGGTGAACCGCGGTACCGGTGGCGGGACGATCTGCCCTCATCATGCTCACCGCCGGTAAGCGCGATTTCCTGCCAAGTGATCACGGCCGGAGCCATAAGCGGATCGCGGCGGTGGTCACCGTGCCGTGGAAGACGTAGGTCCTCTTGTCGTAGCGGGTGGCGACGGCCCGGAAGTTCTTGAGCCGGTTGATCGTCCGCTCGACCTCATTGCGGCGTTCTGAAATCTTGCTGTCGAAGCCGGTGGGCCGGCCTCCCTTGCTGCCTCGGCGTTTGCGGTTGGCCCGCTGGTCCTCTGGCTCGGGGATGGTGTGCTTGATCTGGCGTCTTCGCAGGTAGCGCCAATCGCGGCGTGAGCTGTATGCCTTCTCGCCGCCGAGTGGTCCGGCCGATTGCGTGGCCTTCCGCCCTGCGGTCGGGAAACGCGGATGCGTTCGAGGACCTCAATCATCTGCGGTGCGTCGCCCCACTGACCGGGTGTGACCAGGAAGGCCAAGGGCCGGCACCCGCCTTCACCGGCGAGGTGGATCTTGCAGGTCAGACCGCCCCGGGACCGTCCGAGTCCTTCGTCGGAGCGATGGTGCGGGGAGCAGCCCCAATGGCCTTCCAAATAGGTGTTGTAGACGGGACCACCCCCGCGGAAGCGGGGAGCAGAAGCCAACTGACAAGCAACTCGCGGGAGGGACAGATGTGGGCACGATGCTAGGCACAATCGAACGGATCTGGCGTTACCCCATCAAGTCCATCGGCGGTGAGCTGCTGGACGAGGTCGCCGTGGACGCCCGGGGCCTCGCCGGCGACCGGCTCTACGCTGTGCGGGACGCCGAAGGCAAGTTCGGCTCGGGCAAGAACACGCGCCGGTTCCGGCGCATGCCCGGACTGTTGCAGCTGCAGTCCCGATACCCAGGGGGAACAGCCACGGAGGTGCCCGAACTGCTGGCCCCGGACGGCGAGCCGGTACCGGACCCGAACTCCTATGTGCGGCACTACCTCGACCGGAACGACGTAGAAGTGGCCCGCGAGGGCGCGATCTCGCACTTCGACCAGCTCCCCCTCAGCGTCCTGACCACCGCCACCCTCGACTGGGTCCGCGCGGCCGTACCCGGCGTGCCCGTCGACGAGCGCCGGTTTCGGCCGAACCTCCTGGTGCGGACACCTCCGGGCACGCCTCCGTTCGTGGAAGACGAGTGGTTCGGCACGACCGCCCGGATCGGCGATGCTCTGTGCATACGGTTCCAGCGCTCCAGCGAGCGATGCGTGATGACCAACGAGGCCCAGCAGGACCTGCCGCACTCCCCGCTGATCCTGCGAGTCATTGCGCAGGCACACGACATGCGGCTGGACGCCCTGGCCACGGTCGAACAGCCGGGATGTGTACAACTCGGGGACACCGTCGAACTGACCTGATGCACCGTCCGGAATCAGTCTTCGTCGTTGATGTCCTCGACGGCGTCCGGGTCCCGGAAGGCACGCAGGCCCTGACCGGGACCGCTGTCCTCGATGTCGAACAGGTAGCGGCCCAGGAAGTTGATGTGCCGGTTCCCCCCGGGCGCGGGGAGCAGACCTTGACTTCGCTGCGCTCCCAACGCTTGCCGGGACGGGCCACGGTGAACATGGATTCCCGACGCGTTGGGACCATCCCCGCGGGCGTAGGGAACAGCGGGTGAGTCCTCTTGTCCCCGTACTGTTCTGAGTGCTCCACCAAGTACGGAGAAATGTGCACCGGTCTCAGAGGGAACGTGCTCAGACCAGGGTGGAGATGCAGAACGGGTGGCCTGCGGGATCCAGCAGGACCCGCCACCGGTCGGGGTCCGGCTGGAATTCGGGCGCGACGGCCCCCAGAGCGAGCAGGCGAGCCTGAGCGGTGTCCAAGTCGTCGACGCCTAGTTCTATATGGGCCTGCTTCTCCTGGAAGGGGTCCGGCCAAGTGGGGCGGCGGTAGTCGGTGAGCCGGCTGAATCCCAGTCCGGCAGCTCCCTCTTGGCCGAGCAGGATGAAATCGTCGGTGGAGAAGACCACAGGCAGGCCGAGGGCCATTCCGTAGAAGTGGGCCAGCTCGGCTGGGTCAGGGCAGTCGAAGGTGACAGCCGAATAGCGGAACGTGGATGCTGACGTGTCCTCATGGCTCATGGACGGGACGGTATTAGGGATCTAGGACAGGCTGGGTCCTCTTTGCGATGCGGTCGGCACGTTCGCTCACCTACTGTGATTGGCCTCCTGGTTGTCCACTCAGGCCACATCGGTGTCCCGCTCGATGGCCTGGAGCCGGTTCTTGAGCCGGTAGAAGGCGTCCGC
>NZ_JBEXRZ010000189.1:0-14288 GCF_040613325.1 Streptomyces sp. NPDC006283
AGGCGGCGACCCCCCCCCCCGCCGCCAAAGCCCCGGGGGGGGGGGGGGGGGGCCCCCCCCCCCCCCCCCCCCACGCCCAGCCCGTAGGGAGACCGAGGACACCGCCCCTAGGGCGGTACCGGGCCGGCCCGGTGTCAGGGATTGGGGTCCGGCACGACCGCCAAGCCGTAGGGGGAGGGTGAGAGCAGGGGGAACAACCCCGCAGGGCCACGCCCCCCGCCCCGCCGTCACAGCTTCGAGAGCTCGTCCACCAGGTCGTCGAGCCCCAACGAGCCCTGCGAGAGCGCCGCCATGTGCCACGCCTTCGCGTCGAACGCGTCGCCGTGCGCGCGCCGCGCGTTCTCGCGGCCCAGCAGCCACGCCCGCTCGCCCAGCTTGTAGCCGATGGCCTGCGCCGGCATCGACAGGTACCGCGTCAGCTCGCTCTCCACGAAGTCCGCGGGCCGCCCGCTGTGCGCCCCGAAGAACTCCTGACCGAGCTCCGGAGTCCACCGCTCGCCCGGGTGGTACGGCGAGTCCGCCGGGATCTCCAGCTCCAGGTGCATGCCGATGTCGACGATCACCCGGCAGGCCCGCATCATCTGCGCGTCCAGGTAACCGAGGCGCCGCTCGGCGTCGTTCAGGAAGCCCAGCTCGTCCATCAGGCGCTCCGCGTACAGCGCCCAGCCCTCCGCGTTCGCGCTCACCAGCCCGACCGAGGCCTGGTACCGCGAGAGCCGGTCGGCCACGTGCGCCCACTGGGCGAGCTGGAGGTGGTGGCCGGGCACGCCCTCGTGGTACCAGGTCGACACCAGGTCGTACACGGGGAAGCGTGTGGCGCCCATCGTCGGCAGCCATGTCTGGCCCGGCCGGGAGAAGTCCTCGGACGGGGAGGTGTAGTACGGCGCGGCGGCGCCGCCGGGCGGGGCGATGCGGGACTCGACCCGCCGTACCCGTTCGGCGAGTTCGAAGTGCGTGCCGTCGAGGGCCTCGATCGCCTCGTCCATCAGCTCCTGGAGCCAGACCCGCACCTCCTCCTCTCCCTCGATGTGCTTCCCGTGCTCGTCGAGGTGGGCGAGAGCCTCCCAAGGATCCGACCCGGGCAGGATCTTGTCGGCTTCCTTCCGCATCTCGGCGCTCAGCCGGTGGTATTCCGACCAGCCGTAGGCGTAGGCCTCGTCCAGGTCGAGGTCGGTGCCGTTGAAGTACCGCGACCAGCGGGCGTAACGCTCGCGGCCGACCGTGTCCGGTGCCTCCGCCACGGCGGGTGCGTACACGTCACGCATCCAGTCGCGCAGCTCGTTCACCGCCCGTGTCGCCGTAGCGGCCGCGGTGTCCAGCTCGACGCGCAGGGACGCGGGGCCGGCCGCCGCGAACTCCTCGAACCAGCCCCGGTCACTGCCGCCTCCGCCCCACTCCGTCAGCTGCTCGATGAACGTCGCCGTCGCACGCGGGCCACCGAACAGCTTCTTGTCGAGCCCGAGGCCGAGCGATTCGCGGTAGCCCTGCAACGCCGCCGGCACCGCGCGCAGTCGCTCGGCGACGGCCGACCAGTCCTCCTCGGTCTGCGTGGGCGTCACGGTGAAAACCTCACGCACCGAATGGGCGGGGGAGTGGATGTTGCTGACCGTGCGCAGGCCCTCTTCGGCGTCGTGGACGGCGAGTTCGGCGGAAAGGCGCTCCCGCAGTAGTCGGCCGCAGCGGCGCTCCTCGTCGCTGTCGGCGGCGGGCAGCTGCTCGGCCGCGTCGAGCCGGGCCAGGGTCTGGCGGGCCAGGTCGGCGCGCGCGTTCTGACCGGCGGGTGAGAAGTCGGGGAGAAGCCCTGAACTTTCCTTGATTCCCAGATAGGTGCCGAGGGTCGGATCGAGTTCGATGAGTGCGTCGACGTAGCTGTCGGCGACCTGACGGGGCAGCGCGCTGCTGGAAGTCTCTGGCATGGGCCCATCCTCGTACGAAGGTGGCCTCCGCGTCACCATCATCGGGCTTTGGACACCTGACATCGACGGGCCGCCGGGGCAGGCGGCGGCGATGTGCGTCAACGGCCGCCGGGCCAGGCAGCAGCGGTCATCTGTCGCCGGCCGACGCCGCCGGCGGCATCAACGGCCCGCACTCCCACTGCTGGAAGATCAAGCGGGTCTCCACCCGGGCCACTTCGCGCTGCGAGGTGAACTCGTCGATCACCAACCGCTGCAGATCCGCCATGTCCGTCACCGCCACGTGCACCAGGTAGTCGTCGGGGCCGGTGAGGTGGAACAGCGCCAGCGACTCGGGAAGCGCGCGGATGCGTTCGACGAACGGTCCGATCAGTTCACGCCGGTGCGGGCGGACCTGTACCGAAAGCAGCGCCTGCAGCCCTCGCCCCAGCCGCGCCGGATCGAGCGACAGCCGGTGGCCGAGGATCACGCCGGAGCGGCGCAGCCTGGTCACCCGGTCCAGACAGGTGGAGGGGGCGACGCCGACCTCCGCCGCAAGCTCTCGGTAGGTGGTCCGGGCGTCGTTCTGCAGCAGGCGGAGAATCTGCAGATCTATCGGGTCCAGTGCGACAGAATCAGCCATCTGCCGAACGTAGCACGGCGAGGAATCGCTACCTCCCGGTAACTGTTCACAGTGCGGCCATGGAGAACGCAGCCTCGGCCGCGCCCGAGACCCGGGCCCTGGCCACCCATGCCGTGCACGCCGGACGCGAGGATCTCGCTGAGCTGGGACTGCACGCCCCGCCGCTGGACATGTCGACCACCTACCCGTCGTACGACGCCGCCGGCGAGGCCGCGCGGATCGACGCGTTCGCCACCACCGGAGCCCGGCTGGAGGGGCCGCCCGTCTACGCGCGGCTGGACAACCCCACCACCGCCCGGTTCGAGACGGCGCTCGCCAAGCTCGAGGGAACCGAGAGCGCCGTCGCGTTCGCCAGCGGTATGGCGGCCCTGACCGCCGTACTGCTGGTGCGTGCGAGCATGGGCCTGCGTCACGTCGTGGCCGTCCGGCCGTTGTACGGCTGCAGCGACCATCTGCTGAACGCGGGCCTCCTCGGCACCGAGGTCACCTGGACCGACCCGGCCGGAATCGGCGAGGCCCTGCGGCCCGACACCGGCCTGGTCATGGTGGAGACACCCGCCAACCCGACGCTCGCCGAGGTGGACCTGCGAGCGGTGCGGCACGCCTGCGGCTCGGTGCCGCTCCTCGTCGACAGCACCTTCGCCACCCCCGTGCTCCAGCGGCCCGCCGAGCACGGCGCCCGGCTGGTGCTGCACAGCGCGACCAAGTACCTCGGCGGCCACGGCGATGTGATGGGCGGCATCGTCGCCTGCGACGAGGAGTTCGCCCGCAAGCTGCGCCAGGTGCGTTTCGCGACCGGCGGGGTGCTCCACCCCATGGCCGGATACCTGCTGCTGCGCGGACTCGCCACCCTGCCGGTGCGGGTGCGGGCCGCCTCCACCACGGCCGCCGACCTCGCCCGCAGGCTTGCCACCGACCCCCGCGTCGCCCGGGTCCACTACCCGAGCATCGGCGGGGCCATGGTCTCCTTCGAGGTGTACGGGAACCCGCACGACGTGATCGCCGGCGTCCGGCTGATCACGCCGGCGGTCAGCCTCGGCAGCGTCGACACCCTGATCCAGCACCCGGCCTCCATCAGCCACCGCATCGTGGACGTGGACGACCGGCGATCGGCCGGCGTCAGCGACCGGCTGCTGAGGATGTCGGTCGGGCTCGAGGACGTCGAGGACCTGTGGCGCGATCTGACCGAGGCCCTCAGCGCTCGGCCTGCTCGGTCCATCCGGTCTGCCGGGACTGCTCGAGGGGGGAACGCGGAGGGACGGGAGCCGCATCCAGTCGGGCTGTGACCACCAGGGTCCCCTCCTCGATCTGGTAGTCCAGCGGCAGTCGCAGGCCGCGCATCGCCGCCACCATCGCGGTGTTGGAGGCCTGGGTGACGGCGTAGACGCTGCCGCAGTCGGCCTCGGCCGCCATGTCCACCAGACGCCCGAGCAGTTGCGAGCCGATGCCGCGCCGCTGCCAGTCGTCCTCCACCAGCAGCGCGACCTCGGTCTCCTCCCCGTCCCACAGCAGATGGCCGAGGGCGACCAGGCGCCCGGAGGCCGTCTCGACCGCGAGGGTGCGGCCGAAACGCGGGCTCAGCAGATGGTTGAGGTAGCGGTCGGCATCCTGAACCGGCCCGTGGTAGCGCAGGCCGAGGGTGCGCTCGGAGCACCGCTCGTGCATCGCGACGGCTGCCTCGAGGTCGTCCTGGTCGGCGCGGCGCACGGTGATCTCGTTGCCCTCGGGGAGGGTGAGGACGTCCTGGCTGCGGGGGACACGGGGGCCGAGGCGCGCGTCCAGGTCGACGAGGGCACGGGCGCGGGCGAACTCGGTGGGAGTGAAGGGCAGATAGGCGCGCTCGACGGTGATCGCGCCGCCGTTCGGGTCGCGCAGATGCATGACCGTCTCCTCCAGGACGCCCTCCACCGGAGGCATCTCGCCGGTGGACCGGCCGGTGGGGGAGAGGGCCGGACGGGACCGGATGGTGCAGCGACCCAGCAACTGCCGCAGAGCCAGAGGAAGTTCCGCAGTGTCCAGCGCGGTGCGGGTGGCGAGGTGGAGCACCCGGGTCGGGGTGTCGACGAGGTCGTGGGCGTCGGCACGCTCGGTCCAGGTGCCGCTGCCGCCGGCCCGGGCGATCTCGCGGGCCAACTGCTGGGCCTGGAGGGACGCGGGCGCGCGCAGCAGGAACTCGTCGACCGTCCCCTCGGCGAGCGGATGGGTCTGCAGCGTCAGGATGTCCACGTCGAGGGAGGCAAGGGCGGCGCAGAGGGCGGCGAGGGTGCCGGGGGTGTCCTGGACGGTGGTGCGCATCCGCCACAGCGCGGTCTCGCGCGGCCCGTCCTGGGCCATGCGGTCCGTGTCCGCACCGTGGTCGGGCGCGGCTGCCGCCTTTGTTGCCGCCTCGGCGGTGGGCGGCGCATGACTATGGCGTCGTGCCCACCATGTGTGGAACGCGGCGGTCGCGGCCAGCGTCACGGCGGAGGCGATGAGCAGAAACGGGCCGTCGGGGGTGTGCCCGATCAGCTTGGCGACGGTGTCGGCGACCGCAACGGCGGTGAACATCGCGGCCAGTTCGACAAGGTCCCGCCGCCAGTGGTGCGGGCGGCGGGCACTCTTCGCGGAAGTCACATCTGTCATGTCTTCACTGTGACCGGCCGGTGTTGCGCGATCACGAACGCTTTGTGACTGATGGGTTAAGCGCCGTTCTGGAGCGCTGTGGGCTGATTTTGGCCGTTTCTGGCGTGGAGCGTTCGTTTCCATGATGCAGCGCGGTCAGCGAGCGGGACGGCAGCGCGTTGACCGGTGCCGGTGGGGTGCCGGGCACGGGGGTGTCGGCAGGGTCGCCGGCGCCGGTCAACGGCTGCCGTCCAGCAGTACGCGTGCGACGAGCGCCGGGTCGTCGCTCATCGGGACGTGACCGCAGCCGGGCAGCCTGACCAGGCGCGCCCCGGGAATGACGTGCTTGGCTCGCACGCCCTGACGGCGCAGCAGCAGCCGGTCCCGGCTGCCCCAGGCGATGGTGACGGGAACGTCGCGGACATCGTCGGTGAACAGCACGGCGCCGCCGGCCGCGAGCGTCTGGTGGAAGCCGGTAGCCCCGCGCAGGGCGCACGTCTCGGCGACGGCCGCCTCGGGTGAACGGCGGCCGGGCCGTGCGTAGATGGTGCTCACCAGCGCCATCCGTCCCGCGGCGGACCGGGACAGCCGCTCGATCATCGGCAGGGGCAGCGAGCGTGCGCCAGCACGCATGGCCCGCAGGGTGATGAAGGCGTAGCGGCGCTCGGCCTCCGTCCAGAAGCCGGCCGGGGACAGCGCGGTCACCGACCTGACCAGCTTCTCCCGTCCCAACTCGAGCGCGAGCAGTCCGCCGAGGGAGTTGCCCGCGACATGCGGGCGCTCGATGCCGAGCGCGCCGCAGAGCGCGCCGAGCGCCGCCGTCACCGTCGTCAGGTCGTACGGGACGCCGTCGGGCAGCGCGGCGGACGTGCCGAAGCCGGGCAGGTCGACGGCGACCACGTCCCGTTCCGTGGCGAGTATGTCCATCACCGGCTCCCAGGCCTGCCAGTGGTGGCCGATGCCGTGCAGCAGCAGCGGCTCCCCGGTGCCCCTGCGCTCGTAGGCGACGGACAGCGTGCGGCTGCCCCGGGCGGTCTCGATGGAGAACGAGATCTCTGCGGCCATGGCTGCACGCTCCTGTAGTTGAGATAGACGCACTGTCAGTAACAATTACCGTCCAGTAGCTTCCAGTTCAAGAGTCCGGGCATCAGGACCCCGTCACTGTGCCGCGCGCCGCACCGGCTCCTGCTGGACAGCCGACGCCGCGTCGGATGGGATGGAGGGGTGGCGACCGACACCGTGACCGACCTCTTCGAAGAACACCGGCCCGTCCTGACCGGAGTCGCCTACCGGATGCTCGGCCGGATCGCCGACGCGGAGGACGTGGTGCAGGAGGCGTGGCTGCGCTGGTCGGCCGAGGGGCGTGCCGACGTACGGGAGCCGCGCGGTTACCTCGTACGGATCACCACCCGCCTCGCCATCGACCGGCTGCGGCACGTCCGGTCCCGGCGCGAGACGTACGTCGGCCCCTGGCTGCCCGAGCCCGTCGCCACCGACTTCGGCCCCGTGGTTCCCGACACCGCCGAACGAGCCGTGCTCGCCGAGTCCGTCTCGCTCGCCGTCCTCGTCGTCCTCGAATCCCTCTCGCCCCTGGAGCGCGCCGTGTTCGTGCTGCGCGAGGCTTTCGGCTTCCCGTACGCGGAGATCGCCGCCACGCTGGAGAAGTCGGAGGCGGCCGTGCGCCAACTCGGCGGACGGGCGCGCAAGCACGTCGACGAACGCAAGCACCGCTACGACGTGGACCCGGCCGAATGCCGCGCCCTCACCGAACGATTTCTGGCCGCCGCGGCCGGCGGCGACCTGGAAGGGCTGCTTTCCCTGCTCGCACCGGACGTGCGCCTCGTCGGCGACAGCGGGGGCAAGGCCAAGGCCCCTCTGCGCGTCATGCAGAGCGCGGACAAGGTGGGCCGCTTCCTCTTCGCTGTCTCGCAGGAGCCGATCCCGGAGATGGATTTCCGCTTCGTCGAACTCAACGGCGCACCGGCTCTGCTGGTCCTCTCCGGCGGGAAGCCGGACAGCGTTCTGCAGATGGAGGTACTGGACGGACGCATCCAGTGCGTCTACATCATCCGGAACCCCGACAAGCTCGTCGCCCTCGCCTCACCCGGCACGGCCTGAATTCCCTCTCGGCGCACATCGGAACCCCGCGGGTGCCCCTCGGCCCACGGGGTCCTGCGCTGCCCGCCTTCCCGGTACGGCCGTCCGCGCGCCGCAGTACGAAAGTCGCGTGAACGCCCAGCGAATCCGATCCGCTCCGCTGCGTTACCGCGAGAGCATTGGTCTTGACCAAGGGGGAGGCCCGTCCTATGGTCGCAGAGATAGTGCAGGAACCTTTAATAAACAAGGGCGCGGAAAAGCCGCCGCTGACACGGCGATTGCGGAGGATCAGGGTGGGGACCACGCAGCTGGAATCTGTGCCGGAGCCTAAGTACTGGCACCTCAAGACCGTGCTCGCCGAAGCACTCGACACCGACTTCGCGGTCGGCGAGATCCTGCCCAACGAGCGCGACCTCGCCGCGCGCTTCGGTGTCGCCCGCGCCACCCTGCGCCAGGCGCTCGAGCAGCTCGAGCTCGAAGGGCGCCTCCAGCGCCGCCGCGGCGTCGGCACGACCGTCGCCCCGCCGCGCATGGGCGTCGATGTGACCACGTCGAGCCACGACTGGCCGGGGACCGGCCATGACGCATGGCAGGCCGCGGAATGCTCCGTGTCCGTGCCGCCGGCGGCCGTGGCCCGTGTACTCGACACCGAGGCCGACGAAGAGGTGCACACGGTGCGCCGGCTCCGCGTCAGCCACGGTCAGCCCGTCGCAGCCGAGCTGCTGTACGTGCCGTCCGCCTCCGTGCCCGACCTGCCGGCGATCGAGGCACCCTCCGGCCCCGCCCTCGCGCGCAGTGTCCTGCGCGAACTGCAGCGCCTCGACCTCGAGGGCCAGGACCGCGCGGTCGAACTCGGCTCGGCCGGCGCCGTCGACGCCAAGGAACTGGACCGCCTGCCCGGCGCGCCCGTCCTGGTGGTCACGACCCGGTTCTTCTCCGAAGGGCGCACCGCCGCCGTCTCGGTCGCGACGTACCGTGCCGACACGTGCCGCCTCACCTTCGGCGACACAGGCGACCTCGAGATAAGCCACGACGGCCCGGAGCGCCGCGCCTCCTGACCCGGGGCTGAGCGATCCTGTCGACCGGGCGGCCCGGGCGATCCCGTCGGCCCGTCGCGTACTCAGCGGCGGGCCGTCACCGTGCCATCGACGGCGAAGAGCTGCTCCTCCACATGGTCCAGCGCGAGCCGCAGGGCGCCGGTCGCGACGGCCGCCTCACCCAGCAGGGACAGCGTCACCCGCGGCGGGCGCAGACAGTACCGGGACAACTCGTCGCGCAGCGGCGGCAGTACCCCGTCCAGACCGGCCGCCCAGCCGCCGATCACCACCAGTTCCGGATCAAGAGCGAGTACCAGCGCGGCCACGTCGTGCACCAGCCGCTTGTTGAACCGTTCGACCGCCGCGAGAGCTCCCTCGTCGCCGCTCTTGGCGAGCGCGAACACATCCGCGACTGCCTGTTCGTCGAGGGGATGCAGCGGCTCACCCGTCGTCGACAGCAGCTTCTCCGGCGTCTCGTCACGGCCCAGCAGATGCAGCGCCCCGATCTCCCCGGCGGCCCCGCCGTAACCGCGGTGCAGCCGACCGCCGATCAACGAACCCGCACCCGGGCTCAGGCCCGCAAGCACGAACACGATGTCGTCGGAGTCGGTCGCCGCGCCCTTCCAGTGCTCGGCGACCGCGGCGGCGTTGGCGTCGTTCTCCACGAGCACCGGACACCGGAACGACCTGCGCAGCCGCTCGCCGAGCGCCAGCCCCGTCCAGCCGGGCAGCGCCGTGGACAGCCGCACCGTCCCGTCGGCCTCGACGATCCCCGGCGAGCCGACGCCCACCGCGCGCAGACTGCTCCGCGCCACACCGGCCCGTCGCAGCACATCGGCGACGACCGCCCGTACCCGCTCCAGCCGGTCGTCGGCACCCGCCGTCTCCGACACCTCGCGCGATCCGGCGCCGATGATCCGCCCGTCGAGCCCCGACAGCAGCGCCGCCACCCGGTGCGCCCCGATCTCGACCCCCAGCAGATGACCGGCCTCCGCGCGGAACCTGAACCGCCGTGCCGGCCGCCCCTGCCGGCGCGCCCCGCCCTCCTCAGGAACACTCTCGACGACGAGCCCCGCTTCGATCAGACCCTCGACGACACCCTCGACCGTCGGCCGCGACAGGCCCGTGATCCGCGTCAGATCGGTCAGCGTGGAGGAGTCCGTGCCACGCAAGGAATGCAGTACCACCGCGGAGTTGATCCGCCGCAGCAGCGAGGGATCTCCGCCGGTCAGCCGCCCCACGTGTGTCCTCCCAGCTCGTGCCCGTGTTGGCCGGATCGTACTCGCTGCCGGGTCCTGCCGCGCGGCGGGCCCGGAGCCAGGGCGGCACGGAGTGGGTGACGGCCCGCCAAGTGTCAGTGGGAACCGGTTCAATGGAGGTATGACCACGGCACAGCATCTCGCTGCGATCGACCTGCTGCGCGGCCGGGCCTTCCCGGCACAGCGCGACAGGTCGGAGTTCGGCGACAGCGGGCCCGGTTACCACCTGGCCACGCTGCCCACTCCGGCGGACGGCCTCGCCGCGGTCGACCGCGCGCCCGACCGGTCGCGCGAGCCGTACGAGGCGGAGTGCGAGGCGCTGGTGGTGGCGCTGAGCAGCCGGTGGGGACAGCCCCAGTGGTTCGCCCTGTGGTCGGTGTTCATCGGCAGCATCTGCGGCGAGGAGATCCCGCAGCCCTGGGACGAGCTGAGCCACTGCGCCGAGGACCTGCACATCTGGCGCGTCGAGGACCACTGGATAGCCGTCGGTGTCGCCCGCGCGGAAGGTGAGGACGAGCACCGGCTCGTCGCCGTCGTCACCGACGTCGACCCGCCCTGAAGCGCACGCTCAGAGCGACGCTTCCCGCAGCCTGCCGTACTCCTCGGCCATGGTCTGCAGCGTCCAATGGGCGTTGAGCCCACTGGGGTTGGGCAGCGCCCACAGGCGGGTGCCGCCGATCGTCCGCTCCTGCGGTCCGATCCGTGCGGTGCGTTCCCCGAACGCCGTGCGGTACGCGGTCACGCCGACCACGGCCAGCCAACGGGGCCTCAGCCGCTCCACCTTCGCCGTCAACAGCCGTCCGCCCTCGCGAAGTTCCTCGTCGCTCAGCTCGTCGGCCCGGGCGGTCGTCCGTGCCACCACGTTGGTGATGCCCAGGCCGTACGAGAGCAGTTCACGCTGCTCGGACGGCAGGAGCCGGCGCGGAGTGAAGCCCGACAGGTGCAGGACCGGCCAGAACCTGTTGCCCGGCCGGGCGAAGTGGTGTCCTGTGGCGCCCGACATCAGGCCCGGGTTGATACCGCAGAACAGCACGGAGAGACCGTCCGCGACCACGTCCTCCACGACGCGGTCGCGGGCGGCCTCCAGCTCGGCGGGGGTGGGGCGGGTCAGAGGATCGCACCCGGGGTGTAGCCGGCGGCCTCCGGGTGCTGCTTGGCGATCTCCTCGATACGGGAGACGATCACGGCCACCTGGTCGCCGGCGGCACCGGTGAACGACAGCTTGTCCGCCATCAGTTCCTCCAGCCGGCCTCGGTCCAGCGGGATCCGCTCGTCGGCGGCCAGCTTGTCCAGCAGCTCGTTGCGCTCCGCGCCCTGCTCGCGCATGGCGAGGGCGGAGGCGACCGCGTTCTCCTTGATGGCCTCGTGTGCGACCTCCCGCCCGACACCGGCTCGGACCGCGCCCATGAGGACCTTGGTGGTGGCGAGGAACGGAAGGTAGCGGTCGAGTTCACGGGCGACGACCGCGGGGAACGCGCCGAACTCGTCGAGCACCGTCAGGAACGTCTCCAGCAGACCGTCGAGCGCGAAGAACGCGTCCGGCAGCGCCACCCGGCGGACCACGGAGCAGGACACGTCGCCCTCGTTCCACTGGTCGCCGGCCAGCTCGCCGGTCATCGACGCGTACCCGCGCAGGATGACCATCAGGCCGTTGACGCGCT
Organism: Streptomyces sp. NPDC006283; assembly: GCF_040613325.1. NCBI lineage: Bacteria > Bacillati > Actinomycetota > Actinomycetes > Kitasatosporales > Streptomycetaceae > Streptomyces > Streptomyces sp. NPDC006283. The sequence continues at coordinate 11,191 of NZ_JBEXRZ010000189.1, forward strand.
CGCAGGAGCGGGTGTTCATCTTGTGCGGCATCGCGGACGAGCCGACCTGGCCCGGCTTGAAGCCCTCGGTGACCAGCTCGTGCCCGGCCATCAGACGGATGGTCTTGGCCACCGACGACGGGGCGGCGGCGAGCTGCACCAGCGCGGAGACGACGTCGTAGTCCAGCGAACGGGGATACACCTGGCCGACCGACGTGAACGCGGTGCCGAAGCCCAGGTGCGCCGCGATGCGCTGCTCCAGGTCCGCGAGCTTGGAGGCGTCACCGCCGAGCAGGTCGAGCATGTCCTGCGCGGTGCCGACCGGGCCCTTGATGCCGCGCAGCGGGTAGCGGCCCAGCAGGTCCTCGAGGCGGCCGTAAGCCACGAGCAGCTCGTCGGCGGCGGTCGCGAACCGCTTGCCGAGCGTGGTGGCCTGGGCGGCGACGTTGTGCGAGCGGCCGGCCATGACCAGCTCCGCGTACTCGCCCGACAGCTTGCCGAGGCGCGCCAGCACGGCCACCGTACGGTCGCGCACCAGCTCCAGCGACAGCCGGATCTGCAGCTGCTCGACGTTCTCCGTCAGGTCCCGGGAGGTCATGCCCTTGTGGACGTGCTCGTGACCCGCGAGAGCGTTGAACTCCTCGATCCGGGCCTTCACGTCGTGGCGCGTGACCTTCTCGCGCTCGGCGATCGACGCCAGGTCCACCTGGTCGAGCACGCGCTCGTAGTCGGCGAGCGCCGCATCGGGCACCTCGATCCCGAGGTCCTTCTGTGCGCGCAGCACCGCGAGCCAGAGCCGGCGCTCCAGCTTCACCTTGTGCTCGGGGGACCAGAGGACGGCGAGCTCCGCGGAGGCGTAGCGGCCGGCAAGGACATTGGGGATGCGAGGCTTCGCAGACACGGCAGTCACGTGTCCTGATTCTACTGGCGGTTTCTGCAGGTCGGCGCCGCGCCCTCGGTTGTACCTTGCTACGAAGCCCTGCGGCGGCTACGGCTCGGTGGACAGCGGCTCGAAGGGCAGCAGATCGGGACGCTTCGCCGGACGGCCGTCGCCGGAGGACCGGCCGGTCAGCCGCCGCCCGATCCAGGGCCCCAGATGCCGGCGGGCGAACTGCACGTCGGCGACCCGCCGCGCCGCCCAGCCCGTGCGCAGGGCGGGCGGCAGCAGCGCCTGCCAGTCGTCCTCCGCGTCCATACCGAGCCCCTGCCACACCGCCTCCGCGACCCTGCGGTGCCCCTCGGCGGTCAGATGCAGCCGGTCCACGTCCCACATGCGCTGATCCCCCAGCGCCTGGGAGCCGTACAAGTCGACCACGAGTGCCCCGTGCCGGGAGGCCAGCGAGTCGATGTGGGCGAACAGCTGCTCCATACGCGGACGGAAGCGCTCCATCACGGGGCCCTGGCGGCCGGGACTGCGCATCAGCACCAGCTGCTTGCACGACGGCGCGAGCTTCTCCACCGCCTCCTCGAGGAGTCCGCACACCCGAGCCATGTCGCACTTGGGGCGCAGCGTGTCGTTCAGTCCGCCGACGAGGGTGACGAGATCGGGCTGCATGGCGGCGGCGCGGCTGATCTGCTCGTCGACGATCTGGCCGATCAGTTTGCCGCGCACCGCGAGGTTCGCGTAGCGGAAGCCGGGCGTACGGGCCGCCAGCCGGCCGGCGAGCACGTCCGCCCAGCCCCGGTAGGAGCCGTCGGGCAGCAGATCGGACATGCCCTCGGTGAAGGAGTCACCGACCGCGACAAAACTGGTGTAACTGGCATTCATCTCCATGGCGCAGCGATCCTACCGCGCGGTAAGGTCCGTCGGTTCCTTACCCGGAGGGGAGCTTTCGTGAGTGACGCGTTGCTGAACGCGCTGGCCGAAGCGCTGGCCGAAGCGGTGACCCTGATCGAAACCTGCGACGACGATGTGCTCGACCCGGACACCGCGGTGAAGTGGCTGGAGTCCACCGGCTTCCTGCTGGACAGACTGCCGCCGGCCGACCGGCGCGAACTCGCCAAACTTGTCCGCAGGGCGGCGGACCGCCACCCCGAAGGCGCCTGGCGCGAGGACCTGCTGCGGGTGCCCGACGGGTTCGGGCTCGACGACGACCAGCACGAGCTGTACTGCGACGCCATCAAGAACGTCGTCGCGGAGTTCACCGAGGCAGTACGGGAGGTGGACCCGGCCACGCCGGTACCGACCTGCCCCGGATGGACCATGGGCGACCTGGTCGAACACCACGGCACGACCCACCGCTGGGCCGAGCACGCCGTGCGGACGCGGGCCGTCGAGCCGGTGTGGGCACGGGACGTCCCCCTCGACCTGCCGGCCGAGCCCTCGGAGTACCCGCAGTGGATGGCCCGCAGCGCCGAGGTGTGCCTGCGCACGCTGCGCAAGGTCGACCCCGACCTGCCGATGTGGTCGTACGGCGCGGACCAGCGGGTCGCCTTCTACCCGCGGCGGCTGCTCTTCGAGGCGGTGATCCATTGCGCGGACGCGCTGCTGGCCCTCGGGCTCGAGCCGCGCATTGCGCCGGGCACGGCGGCGGACGGCATCGAGGAGTTCCTCGAGAACGTGCCGCACCACAGGGGGATCACCGAGCGGCTGGCATCCCTCACCGGCGGCTCGATCCGCCTGCTGGCCAAGGACACCGGCGCCGCCTGGTCGGTCACCTTCGGCGCCGCCGGATTCTCGTGGACGAAGCAGGCCGGCGACGAGGGCGACGCCGACGCGACGGTCTCGGCCGATGCGGCGGACCTGCTGCTGCTCGTCCACGGCCGCCGACGGTCGGACGAGGAGTCCTTCAGGGTGACGGGGAGGGCCGCGGTGCTGGAAGGCTGGCTTACCGCCACGGCCATGTAGCCGGGGCGCATCCCCTCCTGCCGGTCCTTGCCCGGGCCGTCCTGGCAAAGCTTCGCCGGACTCTCCTCGCGTGCTCCGCCTGAACAGTCCTTACGGGCTCCGCCCGGATCCTCCTTCTGGCCTTCCCCGGCCGGTGGCGCGCGGTGCCCTCCCTCGCCCGGGCGGGCCGCAGCGTCGGGCACCTCCGGCTCCGCCGGCGGTTCCGGCGCAGGATTCGGGGCGGAGCCCCGGCAGGACCGGCGCGGGCCCGAGGCCGGCGCCCCGGGCCCCG
>NZ_JBEXRZ010000190.1:0-14131 GCF_040613325.1 Streptomyces sp. NPDC006283
GGCCTTCTGCGTCCACTCGGTGAACCAGGGGGCATCACGGGGCTGGGTGACGGTGAGGTCGGTGCCCGGAATGTCCACGCGTCGTTCTCAGCTACGTCGAACGTTGCGTCCCACGCGATTCAGCCCGGTGTCAGCTGCAGCCGCTGGTCGAGCCGCAGCCCTCGCAGATGTAGCAGGACCCGGCACGCTGCATCTTCGTCCCGCAGGAGAAGCAGAGCGGTGCGTCTGCGCTGATACCGAGCTGCATCTCGACGAGTTCCGCGGAGGTGTGCGCCTGCTTGGGTGCCGGTACCTCGGCCTGTGGGGCGGTGACGGCCTTCAGCGGCTCCTGCTGTCGCGGCGCCGACTGGGCCAGTGCCTCGACGTCCATCTCGTCGTCCTCGAGCGACGGCTCGTACGAACCGGTCTCCAGGTGGCGCTGGCGCTCCTCGGCCGAGTGGATGCCGAGCGCGGATCGGGTCTCGAAAGGCAGGAAGTCCAGCGCCAGGCGACGGAAGATGTAGTCGACGATGGACTGGGCCATCCGCACATCCGGGTCGTCCGTCATGCCGGCCGGCTCGAAGCGCATGTTGGTGAACTTCGAGACGTAGGTCTCCAGCGGAACGCCGTACTGCAGACCGACCGAGACGGCGATGGAGAAGGCGTCCATCATGCCCGCGAGGGTCGAGCCCTGCTTGGACATCTTGAGGAAGACCTCGCCGAGGCCGTCGTCCGGGTAGGAGTTCGCGGTCATGTAGCCCTCGGCGCCGCCCACCGTGAAGGAGGTGGTGATGCCCGGGCGGCCCTTGGGGAGGCGCTTGCGGACCGGTCGGTACTCGACGACCTTCTCGACCGCGGCCCGGATCGTCTCCTCGGACTTCTCGGTCACCTCGGCCTTCTCCTGCTCCTTCTTCTTGGCGGAGAGGGGCTGGCCGACCTTGCAGTTGTCGCGGTAGATGGCGAGCGCCTTGACGCCCATCTTCCACGCCTCGAAGTAGACCTCTTCGACGTCCTCGACGGTTGCGGTCTCGGGGAGGTTGACCGTCTTGGACAGCGCGCCGGAGATCCAGGGCTGGATGGCGGCCATCATGCGGACGTGACCCATCGCGGAGATGGATCGCTCGCCCATGGCGCAGTCGAAGACCTCGTAGTGCTCGGGCTTCAGGCCCGGGGCGTCGACCACATTGCCGTGGTCGGCGATGTGGGCCACGATCGCCTCGATCTGCTCCGGCTGGTACCCGAGGCGGCGCAGTGCCTGCGGGACCGTGCCGTTGACGATCTGCATCGAGCCGCCGCCGACGAGCTTCTTGAACTTGACCAGGGCGAGGTCCGGCTCCAGGCCGGTGGTGTCGCAGGACATCGCGAGACCGATGGTGCCGGTCGGGGCGATGACCGACGCCTGGGCGTTGCGGAATCCGTTCTTCTCACCAAGGCGGATCACGTCCTGCCAGGCCTCCGTGGCGGCGGCCCAGATCGGCGTGTCCAGGTCGTCCATGCGGACGGCCACGGCGTTGGCGTCGGCGTGCTGCTTCATGACGCGCTGGTGCGGCGCGGCGTTCCGTGCGTACCCGTCATACGGACCGACGACGGCGGCCAGTTCGGCGGAACGCCGGTAGGAGGTGCCGGTCATCAGGGAGGTGATGGAGCCGGCGAGCGCGCGACCGCCGTCGGAGTCGTAGGCGTGACCCGTCGCCATCAGCAGCGCGCCGAGGTTGGCGTAGCCGATGCCGAGCTGGCGGAAGGCCCTGGTGTTCTCGCCGATCTTCTGGGTCGGGAAGTCCGCGAAGCAGATGGAGATGTCCATCGCGGTGATGACCAGCTCGACAACCTTGGCGAAGCGCTCGACGTCGAAGGACTGGTGTCCCTTGCCGTCATCCTTGAGGAACTTCATCAGGTTCAACGAGGCCAGGTTGCACGAGGTGTTGTCCAGGTGCATGTACTCGCTGCACGGGTTCGAGCCGTTGATCCGGCCGGACTCGGGGCAGGTGTGCCAGTGGTTGATGGTGTCGTCGTACTGGATGCCCGGGTCGGCGCAGGCCCAGGCCGCCTCCGCCATCTTGCGGAAGAGGGACTTGGCGTCCACCTCCTCGATGACATCACCGGTCATACGGGCACGCAGACCGAACTTGCCGCCCGACTCGACCGCCTTCATGAACTCGTCGTTGACGCGCACCGAGTTGTTGGCGTTCTGGTACTGGACGGACGTGATGTCGTCGCCGCCCAGGTCCATGTCGAAGCCCGCGTCGCGCAGCGCGCGGATCTTCTCCTCTTCCTTCACCTTGGTCTCGATGAAGTTCTCGATGTCCGGGTGGTCGACGTCGAGGATGACCATCTTGGCCGCGCGGCGCGTGGCGCCGCCCGACTTGATCGTTCCTGCGGACGCGTCGGCACCCCGCATGAAGGAGACCGGACCCGAGGCGTTGCCGCCGGAGGAGAGCAGTTCCTTGGAGGAACGGATACGGGAAAGGTTCAGGCCGGCGCCGGAGCCGCCCTTGAAGATCATGCCCTCTTCCTTGTACCAGTCGAGGATCGACTCCATGGAGTCGTCGACGGAAAGGATGAAGCAGGCGGAAACCTGCTGCGGCTGGGGCGTGCCGACGTTGAACCACACCGGGGAGTTGAAGCTGAAGATCTGGTGCAGGAGGGCGTACGCCAGCTCGTGCTCGAAGATCTCCGCGTCGGCGGGCGAGGCGAAGTAGTTGTAGTCCTCGCCGGCCTTGCGGTAGGTCTTCACGATGCGGTCGATCAGCTGCTTGAGGCCGGTCTCGCGCTGGGGGGTGCCGACGGCCCCGCGGAAGTACTTGCTGGTGACGATGTTGACCGCGTTCACCGACCAGAAGTCGGGGAACTCGACGCCACGCTGCTCGAAGTTCACCGAGCCGTCACGCCAGTTGGTCATGACGACGTCACGGCGCTCCCAGACCACCTCGTCGTACGGATGCACGCCGGGGGTGGTGTGGACGCGCTCGATACGCAGGCCCTTGCTCGCCTTGGATCCCTTGGCTCGGGACCCTCGTGCCGGGCCGCTCGTCGTCTCGGTCATGCCGCCTCCCATATACGGGCAAAAACGCCCTGAAGTGCCCAGTTCTTCCCGTGGCACGGTTTGTGTCTGTTGCTCCGGCCGCCGCGCACAGCGCCCGCGAGCAGGTCCTTTGCCGCCCTGAGCCGACCGACGGGTCCGATCCGGACCCGTTCCGTCAGCCGTGTCGCTCAGTCGGCGGCGGTGGCGGGCACAGGGACCTCAGCGGTCCCGCCGCTCCCGCCTTCCTCAGCTGGAGGCCGGCCGGCACGGAGCTCCGCGATGGCGGCCTCGAAGTCTTCGAGTGAGTCGAATGCCCGGTACACGGACGCGAAGCGCAGGTAGGCGACGAGGTCGAGTTCCTGCAGGGGGCCGAGTATGGCCAGACCCACGTCATGAGTGGTCAGCTCGGCGCTGCCGGTGGCACGCACGGCCTCCTCGACCCGCTGGCCGAGCTGGGCGAGAGCGTCCTCGGTGACGGGCCGCCCCTGGCATGCCTTGCGCACGCCGGAGATGACCTTGGTGCGGCTGAAGGGCTCGGTCACGCCACTGCGCTTGACCACCATCAGCGAGGCGGTCTCCACCGTCGTGAAGCGACGGGAGCAGTCCGGACACTGCCGACGCCGCCGGATCGCCGTTCCGTCGTCCGTGGTGCGACTGTCGACGACGCGGCTGTCGGGGTGCCTGCAGAAGGGACAGTGCATGGCTCCCAACCCCTCCTTCACAGCACGACCGAATAGCCCCGGTGGGCTGTTTCCGAGCCCCACGAAGCAGCCACCAGCATAGGCGATGCCCTCACCGCTGAAGCACCAGGGACACAACTTCTGGGTGGCGAACCCAATGCGACCACTAGATCTGGGGTTTGCTGCATCTCCAGCGCGCTACGCGTGTCGCACCGGAGCGGCCGGAAAACCGTCACGGACACTGCCCGTGCCGCCCTTCTGCACGGAGCGCGTCGAGCCACCCCGGCCGCGCGGCTCGACCCCACGAACGACGACACGGCAGGGCGCGGAGAGGGAGGGACGGGCGCGGCTCCGTCGGTCGGACACGGTCGGATGCCAGACTGTCGACGACCCGCCGACGCGGTCCCCAGTGGCGACGGATACCGTGACGGTCTGCAGGATCCCGGTTCGATCATTCGCACATACACCCAGCTGAATGCCCACGTCAGGCAATCTGCGATTTTTCACTCGAACGTGTGTTTGGCGCAACCTTTCGAAACCAACTACCGTTGTCAAACCAGGGAGACCATTCGAGAGGGGCCGACGTGACCACCACCGCAGACAGTGCCACCATCACTGCCCAGGACCGCTCACAGAGCCGATTCGAGTCGGTGCATGCCATGAATGACGCAGCCACGACCCCGGAGGGGCCCAAGCCCACCCGCTCGCTGCCCGGCCGACCTCCAGGAATCCGGGCGGACAGCTCAGGTCTCACGGATCGGCAGCGGCGCGTCATCGAGGTCATCCGCGACTCCGTGCAGCGGCGGGGATACCCGCCGTCGATGCGTGAGATCGGCCAGGCGGTCGGCCTGTCGAGCACCTCCTCGGTGGCTCACCAGCTCATGGCTCTCGAGCGCAAGGGTTTCCTGCGCAGGGACCCCCACCGCCCCAGGGCGTACGAGGTCCGCGGCTCCGACCAGCCCAGCACTCAGCCCACGGACACCACGGGCAAGCCCGCCGCCTCCTATGTACCCCTCGTCGGCCGGATCGCGGCAGGTGGCCCCATCCTCGCCGAGGAGTCCGTCGAGGACGTCTTCCCGCTCCCCCGCCAGCTCGTCGGCGACGGTGAGCTCTTCGTGCTGAAGGTCGTCGGAGACTCGATGATCGAAGCGGCGATCTGCGACGGCGACTGGGTGACCGTCCGCCGCCAGCCCGTCGCGGAGAACGGCGACATCGTGGCCGCCATGCTGGACGGCGAAGCCACCGTCAAGCGCTTCAAGCGGGAGAACGGCCATGTCTGGCTGCTCCCGCACAATGCCGCGTACCAGCCCATTCCCGGTGACGAGGCGACCATTCTCGGCAAGGTGGTGGCGGTGCTGCGGCGCGTGTGAGACCACCCGCCGGCCTCGAACCGGGCCCCGGGACCACTGCGCCGGTCCCGGGGCCCTGCTCATGTCCGCCGGCATGCTGTTCTCAGCGCGGAGGGTCGTCCCGATCTGCCCCTCGAGCATGGCCACAGCCTGCCCCCGAACACGCGGCTACTTGCCCTCCTGCTTCGCGGCAGCATCGATGGCCGCGAGCGATCGGCGCACCTGGTTGCGGTCCGTCGTGTACCAGAAGTCAGGCAGCGAAGCTCGGAGATAGCTGCCGTAGCGGGCATTGGCGAGCCGCGGATCGAGCACGGCGACAACACCCCGGTCGCCCGTCGCACGCACCAGCCGGCCGGCCCCCTGGGCCATCAGCAGCGCGGCGTGCGTCGCGGCCACTGCCATGAACCCGTTGCCGCCTGCCTCCTCCACTGCCTTCTGGCGGGCGCTCATCAAGGGGTCGTCCGGCCGCGGGAACGGAATGCGGTCCATGACGACCAGCTGACAGCCGGGCCCCGGCACATCGACTCCCTGCCAGAGCGACAGCGTGCCGAACAGACAGGTCTCCGCGTCCCCGGCGAACGTCTTGATCAACTCGCCCAGCGTCTCCTCGCCTTGCAGCAGGATCGGCTTGTCGATGCGACCGCGCAGCTCCTCCGCGGCGGCCTGGGCCGCCCGCATCGAGGAGAAGAGACCGAGCGTCCGCCCGCCCGCCGCCTCCACCAGCTCTGCGAGCTCGTCGAGCATGTCGCCCCGGGAACCCTCACGCCCCGGCGTGGCGAGGTGGCGTGCGACGTAGAGGATGCCCTGCTTCGGATAGTCGAAGGGCGACCCGACGTCGAGCCCCTTCCACTGGGGGACGCCCTCTCCCCCACTGCCCTCGGGCGCGAGACCCAAGGAGGCCCCCACGCCGTTGAAGTCGCCTCCGAGTTTGAGGGTGGCGGAGGTGAGCACCACGGACCGCTCCGCGAAGAGCTTCTCGCGCAGCAGCCCTGACACCGAGAGCGGCGCAACGCGCAGCGACGCTCCGAAACGGTCGTGCCGCTCGTACCAGACCACGTCGTACTCGGAGCCCATGGTGATCCGCTCGGCAACGGCATGAACATTCTCGACGGCGGCCAGAGCCTGCTTGCGCACGGCGTCCTCGTCCTGGACGGACTTGTCACGGGTGGAACCGAGCGCGCTGATCACGGTGCGTGCCGCGTCCCGCAGCGACGTCAGCGCATAGCCCAGATCCTCGGGGATCTCCTCGAGACGACCGGGCAGAGCGAGCTCCATGAGCCGCTCGAAGGACTCGGCGGCCGTTTGAAGGGCGTCCGCGGCCTTCTCGTTGACCAGCTTGGCGGCTCGGCGGACCGCACGGTTGACCTGGCCCGGCGTGAGCTCTCCCGTCGCCACACCCGTGACGCGGGACACCAGCTCATGCGCCTCGTCGACGATCAACACCTCGTGCTGCGGCAGCACCGGAGCGCCCTCGATGGCGTCGATCGCGAGAAGTGCGTGGTTGGTGACGACGACGTCCGCGAGCTTGGCGCGCTCACGCGCCATCTCGGCGAAGCACTCGGCTCCATAAGCACATTTGGAAGCGCCCAGGCACTCCCGCGAGGAGACGGAGACCTGGTTCCAGGCGCGGTCGGACACGCCCGGCGTCAGGTCGTCCCGGTCGCCCGTTTCTGTCTCGTCGGCCCAGTCCCGCATACGGAGAAGGTCCTGGCCGAGCTTGCTGGTGGGCGCCGCGGCCTCGAACTGGTCGAAGAGAGCGTCCTCGTCGTCCTGCGGCATGCCCTCGTGCAGCCGGTGCAGACAGAGGTAGTTCGACCGGCCCTTCAGCATCGCGAACTCGGGCCGCCTGCGCAGCAGCGGATGCAGGGCCTCCACCGTCCGGGGAAGGTCACGCTCCACGAGCTGGCGCTGCAGCGCCAGCGTGGCTGTGGCAACGACGACCCTTTCGCCGTGGGCCAGGGCCGGGACGAGATACCCGAGGGACTTGCCGGTGCCGGTCCCGGCCTGCACCAGCAGATGGGAGTTGTCGTCGATGACCTCGGCGACGGCCTCGGCCATGGAGACCTGGCCTGGCCGCTCCACTCCGCCGACGGCGGTCACGGCGGAGTGGAGGAGCTCGGGGAGGGATGGCTTCGTCATAGCGCGACCAGCCTACGGGGCGCCACCGACATCAGGATCACGCGTGAGCCCACGGCGCCGGCGCCAAGGGGTTCGGGACCGTCTCGTGGACGGCCGCGTGCGGGCGCTCGGGGCGGTCCCGGTATCCGTCGAGATGAAGCCTGTTGCGGTTGAGGCACAGCCGCTCGATACGCGGGGTGAGCAGGTCGAACGTTACGTAGCGTTCCTTGAGCTCGGGGAAGCGGGCCTGGTGCCGGAGGATCTCCGCCCGTACGAGCGAGAAGAAGTGCTCCTCGGGCACATCCAGTTGCTCCTCGCACAGCGGCGCCAGATAGCGGAACACTCCCACGAAGAGCCCCGAGTGGATGAACTGGGTGAGAAAGTCCGGCTCCTCGGTGAGGAGGACGCGCCGCACGTCGTCGGGCATCGAGGCGTGCTCGGGCAGCGACTGGGCGCTCACGTTCACATCGTCGACGAAGTCCTTGATCGCGAGGCGGACGGGGACGTCGTGGTCGTCGAAGACCACAATGGCGTTCTCCCCGTGGGGCGAGAAGACCGTGCCGTAGCGGTAGAGGAAGTGGAGCAGCGGCGGAAGCAGTGTCGCGAAGAGCCTCTGAAGCCAGACGGTGGGACGCAGGCCGGACCGGCTGACCAGTTCGGCGGTGAAGGCTCGCCCCTGCGGGTCGGTGTGGAGCAGGGAGGCAAGGGTGCGGGCCCGCTCACCGGCGTCGAGGCGGGGCTGGAGCGGTTCGCGCCAGATGGCGCCGAGCAGTTCCCGGTACTGGTACGGCACCTCGGGGAGGCGGTCGTACAGCGGATGCTCGACGGTCACGGAGGCGACCTCGCCGAGCAGGATCACCCGGCACTCGTCGCGCAGGAACGGATCCGCGTCCCGCAGGTAGTGCACCCAGGAGGTGACGGCCGGCGCCGCGAGCGTGCGTTCGGTGGGCAGCCCTCGCCAGACCAGTGTGTTCAGGATGGACAGCGGCAGTTTGACCGTGTGGCGGTCGGGGCGGTCGACATTCACGAAGGTCCGGATGGACTGCTGGGGCAGCCGCAGATCACCGTCGGTGGGCAGCGGAACGATCTCGCCACGGGCGACGGCGGGCGCATACAGGGGAAGCAGCACCTCGTCCCATTGCCACGGATGGACCGGCAGGTACAGGTACGCGGCGGGGTCCAGGCCTCTGTCGCGCAGCACGGCGTCGAAGGTCTCGCGGGTCGGCGCGTCGAGCTCGCGGCCGTAGAGGTCCTCGGCATCGGCGAGTCCAGGGACGCCTCGGTAGGCCGCGAGGCCGACGGAGACCGCTATCCAGGGGAGGCGTGCGGGACGGCGGGCTTCGGGCGCCCACTGGGCTGTGTCGGTCGCGGAGAAGCCGATGCGTCCCTTGTTCAGGACCAGCCAGGGGTGGCCCGTCTGGTGGCCTTCGATGTCGGCGTAGTCGAGGTCGGCGAGCTGTGGGGCGGTCAGCGCGGTGTCCGCGAGCCGGGTGTCGGCGGTCAGGGTGAGGGACATTTCGCGCAGCAGATGGCCGAGCGTCGCCCCGTCGAGGCCGAGCAGTTCCCTCGCGCGGGCGAGGAAGGCGAGGGGGTCGCTGAAGCGGCGGCCTTGGCACTCGACGGACTCGGGGGCGATGCGCCAGCTGCCGTAGGCGCCCCGGCGCGCTCGGAAGGTGAGGACGCCGGTGTCGTCGATCCGGAGGGTGTAGAGGGCGCTCTGCGCCGCCGCTCCGGCGGTCTCTGTGGTCGGCTCCGAGGCGGAGGAAGACGTCGGAGCCGTCACCAGGACCGGCTCGATGATCTCTTCGTAGGCGAACTCGCCGAGCATCTTGGCCAGGAGGCGGGCAGCCGCCCGGTCCCAGTTCCGCTGGTTGAGACCGGGCGGGGTGAAGGGCACTGCGGCCGCCCGGCGGAGGTCGTCGGCGCTGGGGTTGGGCTCGTCGTGCGACATGTCGGTCGGTCCGGGTCGGCGGTCGGTGCGGCCGGTCTGGTCCCTCTGGTCCCTCTGGTCGGTCTGGTCGGTCTGGTCGGTCTGGTCGGTCTGGTCGGTCTGGTCGGTCTGGTCGGTGGGAGTGGAGCCGGTGGAGCCGTGGTGGGCAGGCGATGTCGGCACGATGACTCCTCGCATGGAACCGATACGGATCGAGCGGTGTATGGAAGACGGCGGGTGGTTCACAGCAGGTTCCGCAGGGCGCGGTCGCGGACCATGAGGGCGGCCCGTTTGCCGGGAAGGTCGAGCTCGGCCGAGTAGCGGAAGCCGGCGCTGAGAAACGCGGAAATGGAGGGGGTGTTGCGTAGGTCGGGCTCTGCGACGACGCGCGTGCAGCGAGGCCGATTGTCGAGAACGAGGTCGGAGACGGCTCGAAGGAGGGCGGAGCCGACGCCACGGCCGCGGTCGGCTACGCCGCCCACGAGCAGATGGATACCGGTGTCCTGGGGGCGCGCGGGATAGTGGCGGGCCAGCGGATCGAGATCGGCCCGGTAGATCTCGAAGTAGCTCATGGGGACGTCGTCCATGACGCCGAGGCAGGGGATGCTGCGGCCGTCGCCCGCGAGCTGCGCGCACAGGTGGGCGGCGGTGACGGAGTCCGGCCCCGACAGCTCCCAGAAAGCGGCCACTGCCGGGTCGTTCATCCAGCGGGTGATCACGGCGAGATCGCGCTCGAGGACCACGGGGACGAGTTGGAACGCGCCGACGGGCGTAACCGCCTGCCCCCAGTCGCCGACATTGCCCAGCAGGTTGCCCGTGGTGTCCTCGCCAGGGAGCCGCTGCCCGGAGGTCGCGGGTTCCCGGTCCCGGAGCAGCGCCGGGAAACCCTCCGGGAGCCGTAGGTCGAGGGTGTCCTCCGCGCCTCCTCCCGGCCGGGGGGCGGGACCGTGCCCGCTCTCGGTATACGCGTCGGTGGGCGGCACAGCGGCGCTCTCCTCTCGCGGTCGGTCGGATCTCTGTGCCTCAGGTACGAAGGGGGTTGGCGATGGTGACGTAGACGGACTGGGTGTCGACGGGACCGACGAGTTCGTCGAGACCGTGGAGCCGGGTGAGCAGGTTGGCCTTGCAGCGAAGCGTGGGCGTCTCCAGCAACTGGCGGGGCAGCGGCGACCCCATGTCCGCCGCCGACGCCAGGAACCGCCGGAACGCTGCGAGCAGGACGCGCTCGTCGGCGAGGCGCTGCGCCCCGAAGGCGCCGACCAGGCCGAGCACGTTGTTGATCCCGAGGTAGTAGGCGAACCGCTCGTCGGTGACGGCGTCGGGTACGAAGGTGTCGCTGTGGGTGCCGATGCCGGGGAGGCGGTCGTCGAGTCGCCCACGATGCGACTCGCGGAAGTAGTAGCCCTGGTTGTCCCGGTAGCGGCCACCCGTGGGCCAGCCTTCGGGGTCGAGCAGCACGAGCGTGTTCTGTTGGTGGGCCTCGAGGGCGATACCGGCTGTGGCATCCAGCCAGAGCACGGGACGCACGACCTGGTCGAGATAGCGCAGGAACCACTCCGCGGCCACGGCTGGGACGGGCCTGCCGGTGCGGGCGGCGAGCCACTCGACGGTTGCCGCCAGGCGCGAGTGCATCCCCGCCCGCCCGGGCCATGGCCGCGGGGCCGTCAGCGCCGCGATGCAGACGGCGTCGTCCCCCGGTCCGAACGGGTTGTGGCGGAGCATGACGTCGAGTCCGGGCAGCGGTTCCCCGTCTGGGGCGTCGACGGCGAGCCATGCCGGGTCGCGCACGATGTCGAATCCGGGGTGGGCGGCCCGCCACTGCTCGGCGAGGCCGGCGCGGAGCAGACGGTGGACCTCGACGCCTCGGCGGAGTTCCTTGCGGAGGTTCTCGCGACGGGAGTTGGTGATACGCAGCCCGAGGGAGAGCTTGAGCATGGCCGGGGCGCCGGGCCGGTGCACCGTACGGACGGAGGAGGTGGGGTACCAGCGATCGCCCTGCGGGCCGAGGTCGTGCAACAAGCCGGCGCTCACGAGAGCGGACACAGCGGGCCGGTGCCGGATGTCCTGAGCCTGCCAGGGATGCAGCGGCAGGGCAACGGCGTTGCCGGGGACGGGGAGGTCTCCCGCCAGTCGAGAAGTGAGCTGTTCCGCGGGGACGACACGACCCTGTTCGGTCCATGCCGATTCAGCGGCCAGGACGGATCTGTCGACAGCCATCCAGTGCAGCGGAAAGGAGCCGTACAACTCGGGTGAGTAGTTTCTGGCTTCGGCCTCTGTGAGTCCTTCGCGGCTCTTGGGCGTCGGGTGCAGCGGATGGCCGAGCAGCAGCGACTGTTCGGCGGTGAGGAAGAGGTCTGCCTCGGCCGGGGCCGCGGGCCGGTCGCGCCGGTCGGCGACGAACTGGGCCGTACGGCGCACGGAGTCGGCGACCCTTGCGACGAGATCAACTCCGTCGCCGTGGCCGGCTTCGCGCCCGAGCAGCGCGGCAACGGTCACGGCGTCGGCGCGGGTGGCCCCGTGCGAGCTGCCGTGCAGGGCGGGTGGCCCAAAGCGGTGCCATCCGGTGGCCGACCAGTAGTGGACCGGGACGATCAGCGCGGTGCCGCTGGCGTCGAGGGGGATGCGCAGGACTCCCTGCTCCGGCCGGGGCATGTCGTTCTCCCGCACCCAGCAGCGGAGCAGGTTCTCCACGGTTGCCAGGTCCGCGGCGCGGTGTGGGTCCGGATCGTCGAGGTGGTCGAGACGACCGGAGTGGGCATCCTGGTGACCGAAGCGTTGGTGGTCGAGGCGTTCGGCGGTGTCGTCACCGGTGGCCGTCGTTGCCGCCGCGCCGCCGCCTTGTTCGTCGAGTCGGGGGTCGTCGACGCACGGCTCGTCGAGGCACGGCTCGTCAGGACGGGGCTCTTCCAGGCGCGGCCCATCGAGGCGACCTGACTGACGGGGGACCGTCATCGACTCCATCGTGAGTGGGCCGCTCGCTCCACCCCCTCTGCGGTGGTGGCCGTTGGTGCCGTCCGAGGACTCGGGCGCGTCGGGTGCGGGAGTGGGGTTCACGGGAAGCTTCCTTGAGACGTTGTCCGGGTCAGTGGTCAGTGCGACTTCCGGGTGGCGCTACGGCGGTGTGCGGAGCCGTGGGATGCCGAGCCGCGGGGGGAGGAGCGCTCTGCGGCAGCCAGTGCGTCGGCGAAGCGGTCGAGGACGGCCACGGCTTGTTCATCGGTAATCGTGAGAGGAGGGAGCAGACGCACGACACCGGCCTGTCGCCCGCCGAGTTCGACGATCAGGCCCCGGCTCAGGCACTCCCGCTGCACGGCTGCCGCGAGTTCGGGTGCCGGAGGAGGGACCAGCGCGTCCGGGTCCGCGCAGTCCGTGTCGACGAGTTCCACGCCGATCATGAGGCCCCGGCCGCGGACGTCCCCGATGCAGGGGTGCGTCGCGGCGAGGCCCTGAAGGCCGGCGAGCATGCGCGAGCCGAGCGTCGCGGCCCGCTCGGCCAGTCGGTTCTCGCGCACGTAGGCGAGGGTGGCCGCACCGGCGGCCATGGCGAGTTGGTTGCCGCGGAAGGTGCCTGCGTGGGCACCGGGCTGCCACGAGTCCAGTTCCGAGCGGTACACGATGACGGCGAGCGGAAGGGAGCCGCCGATGGCCTTGGACAGCACCATGACATCCGGCACCACGCCGCTGTGCTCGACTCCCCAGAAGGTTCCGGTGCGACCCACTCCTGTCTGCACCTCGTCGGCGATCAGCGGGACGGAGCGGGAAGCGGTGAGGGCGCGCATCCTGCGCATCCACGCGTCGGGCGCCGGGATCACACCGCCCTCGCCCTGTACGGGTTCGAGAATCATCCCGGCCGGGCGGGGGACGCCGCTCTTGGGGTCGTCGAGCAGGCTCTCCGTCCAGCGGGCGGCGAGCTCCGCAGCCCGCTCGCCGCCGATCCCGAACGGGCAGCGGTAGTCGTACGGGAAGGGCAGGCGGGTGACCCGGACGTCGGTGGCGCCGCCCGAGGCTTCGAGCGCCCCGGCCGTCATCCCGTGATAGGCGCCGGTGAAGGCGAGCAGGCCGCTGCGGCCGGTCGCCGCCCTGACGAGCTTGAGGGCAGCCTCGACGGCGTCGGTGCCGGCGGGACCGCAGAACTGGATCCGCGCATCCTGTGCCAGCGGTCCCGGAAGGGTGGCGAACAGCTCGGTGGTGAAAGCGTCCTTGACGGGTGTGGCCAGGTCGAGGATGTGCAGGGGCGCACCCGAGTCGAGGACTTTCCTGATCGCCTCGAGGACGGCGGGGTGGTTGTGTCCGAGCGCCAGAGTGCCCGCGCCCGAGAGGCAGTCGAGATAGCGCCGGCCGTCGGCGCCCTCGATCGTCAGGCCCCTGGCCCGTACGGGAACGATGGGCAGGGAGCGCGCATAGGTGCGGGCCGCCGATTCGCGGAGCGACTGCCTGCGCAGAATCCCCTCGTGAGCTGCGGTGGGCGCCCCCGGAGCAGGTTCCGTCACGGCCACGGCTGTTGGTCCTCCCGCTGTCACAGTTGCGTTGCACATCGGTACGGCACTTCTGTGCCGCGCCCCGGCGTTGAACGCTGTCCTCGCGTCCCCGCACGTACCAACGACGCGGGGAGCCGGGGATCACGGGCAATCGGAAGATCCTTGCGGTCGGGGAACCGCCGACCTGCTGCCTGCCGTCCCCATCGGCACCGGCATAGTGGGGGGCCGCACCCGGCTCCGGCTCCAGCGGTGCGGGCAGGGACCCTGTGTTCCAGAAGTTCCTGCACAATTCCGACAGTTCATCAGTTCAGCAGCACCGAAGTCCCAGGGGGATCAAGAGATGCGACCCATTCGCCCGATGCTGGCAGCGGCCTCGACGGCCGCTGTTCTCGCGCTGGCTGCCACCGCCTGCGGCCCGAGCGAGGACAACGCAGGCGACAAGCCGAGTGCTTCCGCGAGCCAGTCCGCCAATGACAAGATCACCATCCCGGACGACCTCAAGGACCGGCTCAAGGAGCGCGGGATCGACCTGGACAAGTGGAAGAACGGCGAGTGGAAGAACTGGGACAAGGACA
>NZ_JBEXRZ010000191.1:0-14127 GCF_040613325.1 Streptomyces sp. NPDC006283
GCCTCGGCCGGAGCGGCGGTCTCCTCGGCGGGCTCGGCGGCCTGCGGGGCGCCCGCCGGGGCGGTCGCCTTACGTGTGGCACGACGGCGTGCTCGCGGCGCGGCGGTCACCGCCTGGGCGACCTGCGCCTCCTCGGCGGCCGCGGCGTCGGCCGCGGGCTCCGCGTCGGCCGCCTCGGCCGATCCGGCCACCACCGCGCCCACGGCGGCGACGGCCGGGACGACGGCTTCCGCGGCCTGCGCCTGCGTGGCCTCTCCGGTCCCGGCGGCCTCTGCGGCCTTCGGCGCGCCCGCGGGACGCGACGCGGCGCGGCGCCTGCGGCGCGGCGGCAGCGTGTCGCTGGGCGAGTCGTTGTGTTGTTCGTTGTCGTTGTTTCCGGCGGTGCCGGATTCGTTCGGCTCGAGCATGCGGGCAGTTCTCCCGTCACGCTCCCGGGCGCCGCGCCTGGTCCGGTCCGGCCGCGGCCCGCGTGATGTGCGCGGTGCCGCCGTCCGGGGCGCGGGCGCCGCACGGGAGCTGATGTCTGGCTCGCCGGTTCCGTACGCGATGTACGCACGGCCTGGCGAAAGTCTCCTGTGTCATCGCGCTGCCCGACCCAGGTGGCTCCCGAGTACCAGGGCTGCGCTCGACGACCGTCCTTACGCGGCGGGACCTTCCGGCGCCGTCGCAGGGGCGGTCCCGGCGGCCGTGGATGGTGCGGCCAGGACTGCCTCGCGGTCGGGCGCGAGCGGGTCGGTCACCGTGCCGGACTCCTCGTCGAAGAGCCCCTGCGCCAGCCTGGTCACCGCTGCGGGGACCGGCGGCGCCAGGTCGGCCACAGCTCGGAGACCGGACAGGACGTCGTCGGGTCGCACGGCAGGTGTTACGTGCCGAACAACCAGGCGCAGTATCGCACAGGGCCTGTCCCCGGGCCTATCGGACGCCGCCGGAGCCGCTTCGAGGGCGGCGACGGCACCCCGGGCGTCGAAGGTCCGCATGCCGTTCTTCGTCTTCCGCTGGACCTCCACGGTCTCTGCGGCGAGGAAGGCGGCAGCGGCGCTCTCGAGCTCCTCGAGCCCGACACCGTCCAGGCGCAGCTCCCACACGGAGGCGGTGAGCCGGTCGGCGAGGCCCGAGGTACGGGCCTCGACCGCGTCGGTGATGTCGAGCCCGCCCGGCAGCGACTCGTCGAGCAGCTCACGCAGCTTGTCCGGGTCGCGGTGCGCGGTGAGGGCGATCTCCAGATACTCGGCCTCGCTGCCCGTGCCGGTGGGTGCGGCATTGGCGTACGACACCTTGGGATGCGGGGTGAAGCCCGCCGAGTACGCCATGGGCACCTCGGCACGCCTCAGGGCCCGCTCGAAGGCGCGCTGGAAGTCACGGTGGCTGGTGAACCGGAGGCGGCCGCGCTTGGTGTAGCGCAGTCGGATGCGCTGCACCGCAGGTGCGGGCGGCGGGCCTTCGGGCTGTCGCTTGCCCAGTGGTTCTTCTCCTCGGTGCGGGACGGGCGCGGGTGACGCGCCGTCCTCAACGTGCGGGGTGCTCCCCGGGGGCCGAGCGGTTCACCCCCGCTTGTGCAGGGAGATCTCGGGTTCGGCCGCCGCGCCGGGAACGGTCTGTGTTTGTTGTCTGCCACCCAGGTTACGCGCCTGGCCCCCGAAGCCCGCCACGGGCCGCGGCTCGCGGGGCGTGCCACCCAGCGCCCGCCATGCGTCGCGCCGTGCCTGGCGCACGGTTTCACCGGCCCGGCGCAGCGCCGCGCGCGTCGCCCGGCCGGTCTCGACGGCGGCCTTCCTGGCGGGCCGCCAGACGGTGTCGCGCACGAAGTGGCCGACGGGGGTGAGCACGCCGCGGTAGAACCAGCTCGCCGGGCGGCCCACCAGGTTCCACGCGAGCCACTTCAGTCCGCGGCCGACCGCACGCGAGATGTAACCGGCGATCCGCCATGCCACGGCGACCGCCGCCGCGATCTCGCGGCCGACGGGGGCGAGGACGTACCGGTACAGCCAGGCCGCAGGGGTGACGAGCAGGGTCGTGACCAGCCACTCGGCTGCTGCCCACAGTCCGCGCAGGACGGCGGCGATGCCGTACCCGATGCCGCGTGCCAGCCAGGCGATGCCGTGGCCGAGCGGGGTAAGCAACTGCCGGTACACCCACAGCGCCGGAACGACCAGCCCGTACGTCACCACCGGCACCACCACGTACCGCCAGAGACCGACCCACGGCCAGACGAACAGCGCCTTGCCCAGCCAGGCCAGCACGGCCGCGACGCCGTGGCCGAGCGGGGCCAGCAGCGCGCGGTAGGTCCATCGCGCCGGTGCGACGAGCAGGTGCTCGACGATCCAGGCGATGCCGTGGCCGAGCGGGGTCAGCAACCGCCGGTACACCCACACCGCCGGAACGACCAGTCCGTACGTCACCACCGGCACCACCATGTACCGCCAGAGACCGACCCACGGCCAGACGAACAGCAGCTTGCCGACGAGGACGGCCAGCCAGGCGACGCCGAGCGCGATCGGGGTGACCACCTTCTCGTGGAACCAGCCGACGGCCCGTCCCAGCGGCCGCAGCAGGACCTTGTGCACGGTCCGCCCGCAGATCATCAGTACGTCCCAGATCATCCGCACCGGGAGGACGACGAGGACCACCACGATCCGTACCGGAATCCTGATGACCTCGGCGAGGCAGCCGTCGCCCGGCTCGTAGTCCCTCGGTGCCACGGGCGCGGCGTGGCGCTGGTCGGCAGGTCCCTGCGACGGCTTTTCCAAGTCCATGTCAGGAAGGACGCCGCACAGCCCCGTACGGATCCACCACCTGCGCTTTCGCCCGGGGTTCTCGCGAACGGACGAAGGCCCGGCCACGGATCTCCCCGTGGCCGGGCCCTCCCCCGAGCGGTGCTGTGCGGCCGGCGCTACTTGACGACCGTCAGCGGCAGCAGCTTCTTGCCCGTCGGGCCGATCTGGATGTGCGTGTCCATCTGCGGACACACACCGCAGTCGAAGCACGGCGTCCAGCGGCAGTCCTCGACCTCGGTCTCGTCGAGCGCGTCCTGCCAGTCCTCCCAGAGCCAGTCCTTGTCGAGACCGGAGTCCAGGTGGTCCCAGGGCAGGACCTCCTCGTAGGCGCGCTCCCGCGTCGTGTACCAGTCGACGTCGACGCCGAAGTCCGGCAGCGTCTTGTCGGCGCAGGCCATCCAGCGGTCATAGGAGAAGTGCTCGCGCCAGCCGTCGAAGCGGCCACCGTCCTCGTAGACCGCGCGGATGACGGCTCCGACGCGGCGGTCGCCGCGGGAGAGCAGGCCCTCGACGATGCCGGGCTTGCCGTCGTGGTACCGGAATCCGATCGAGCGGCCGTACTTCTTGTCGCCCCGGATCTTGTCGCGCAGCTTCTCCAGCCGTGCGTCGGTCTCCTCGGCGCTCAGCTGCGGCGCCCACTGGAACGGCGTGTGCGGCTTGGGCACGAATCCGCCGATGGACACCGTGCAGCGGATGTCGTTCTGCCCGGAGACCTTGCGGCCCTCGGCGATGACCTTGACCGCCATGTCGCCGATCTGCAGCACGTCCTCGTCGGTCTCCGTCGGCAGACCGCACATGAAGTACAGCTTCACCTGCCGCCAGCCGTTGCCGTACGCGGTGGAGACCGTACGGATCAGGTCCTCCTCGGAGACCATCTTGTTGATGACCTTGCGCATGCGCTCGGAGCCGCCCTCGGGGGCGAAGGTGAGACCGGAGCGGCGGCCGTTGCGGGTCAGCTCGTTGGCCAGGTCGACGTTGAACGCGTCGACGCGGGTCGACGGCAGCGACAGGCCGATCTTGTCTTCCTCGTACCGGTCGGCGAGGCCCTTGGCGATGTCGCCGATCTCGCTGTGGTCCGCGGAGGACAGCGACAGCAGGCCGACCTCCTCGAAGCCGGTCGCCTTGAGACCCTTCTCGACCATGTCGCCGATGCCGGTGATGCTTCGCTCCCGCACGGGGCGCGTGATCATGCCGGCCTGGCAGAAACGACAGCCGCGGGTACAGCCGCGGAAGATCTCGACGGACATCCGCTCGTGGACGGTCTCGGCGAGGGGGACCAGCGGCTGCTTCGGGTACGGCCATTCGTCGAGGTCCATGACCGTGTGCTTGGAGACCCGCCACGGCACACCGGACTTGTTGGGCACGACCCGGCCGATGCGGCCGTCGGGCAGGTACTCGACGTCGTAGAAGCCGGGGACGTAGACGTTGCCGGTCTTCGCGAGGCGGAAGAGGACCTCCTCGCGGCCACCCGGACGGCCCTCGGCCTTCCAGGCGCGGATGATCTCCGTCATGTCGAGGACGGCCTGCTCGCCGTCGCCGATGACGGCGCAGTCGATGAAGTCCGCGATCGGTTCCGGATTGAAGGCGGCGTGGCCGCCGGCCAGGACGATCGGGTGGTCGACCGTGCGGTCCTTCGACTCGAGCGGGATGCCCGCGAGGTCGAGGGCCGTGAGCATGTTGGTGTAGCCGAGCTCGGTGGAGAAGCTGAGCCCGAAGACGTCGAAGGCGCCGACGGGGCGGTGGCTGTCCACGGTGAACTGCGGGACCTTGTGCTCGCGCATCAGCTCCTCGAGGTCGGGCCAGACGCTGTACGTACGCTCGGCAAGCACGCCCTCCCGCTCGTTCAGCACCTCGTAGAGGATCATGACGCCCTGGTTGGGCAGACCGACCTCGTAGGCGTCCGGGTACATGAGCGCCCAGCGGACGTCGCAGGACTCCCACGGTTTGACGGTGGAGTTCAGCTCACCGCCGACGTACTGGATGGGCTTCTGCACATGCGGGAGCAGCGCTTCGAGCTGTGGGAAGACCGACTCGGCAGACATCTACGCGACTTTCATGAGCTGGCAGGGGTGACCCTCAAGCGTACCCTGGCGCTCAGCCTCTCAGGGCCGCCCGCAATTTCGGGCGGGACGCCCTCCGCCAGACCTCCGGAAGCTCGCGCTCGTTGTCCGTGGCGCCCGCCTGCTCCTGCCCGTACAGCAGGCCCCAGGTGAATGCGGTCTCCCCCGCCGCGTGCGCCTGGATGGCCAGGTCCCGCAGCGCTTCCCGTGCGACGACGCTGTCCTGGTGCTCGCCGAGGAGGCTCTGCACGGCCTTCACCTGCTTGCCGATCCGTTTGGCCGGCTTTCCGAGCGCGGGCCTGGCTGCCTCTGCCGCGTAGCGGGCGCGTTTCGCGGCTTTGCGGGCCTCGTGCATGGCCAGGTCCCGTTCCCTGCCGGGGGGCAGGTCGAGGGCGTGCTCGACACGGGTGGACAGGCGGGCGTAGTCCTTCAGGACGGCCTTCGCCAGCACGTCCTCGGGAGCGCGGGAGGCTGCCTTCCGCAGCGGCGGCTCCGCGAGCAGCGCGTCGAGGGCGTCGAGCAGCGCGAGGTAGCGCCCGCTGTCCAGGGCGGCGACGGCCCGTTGCTGCGCCTCCGCGCCGCCTCCTGCCGAGCGGACGCGCAGCCGGGCGTGCACGGGGCCGAGGACGAGTTCGTCGGGCAGCGCGTCCACTGCGGAGCGCAGCCGCTCGGTGAGCACCTCGTGGTCACGGGCGACCCCCAGCTCCGCGGCCAGCCACTTGAGCTCGTCGGCCAGGGGGCCCGTGACCGCGCGGTCGACGACTTTCCCGTAGCTGCGGAAGGCGCTGCGCAGGCGGCGGGTCGCCACGCGCATCTGGTGCACCGCGTCGGGCACGTCCCGGCGTACACCGGGGTCGTGGGCGACGAGGGCGTCCCGCTTGTCGCGGAGGTACGCGAGCACGTGGTCGCCGGCCGTCCGCGGCGCTCGGGCCGCCGGGGGTTCCTCCGGCGCGGAGCCCGTCTCCGCGAGGGCTCGGCTGAGTTTGGACGGCGAGTCGGCCGCCAGCACGCCTGCCTTGCGGAGCTTCTTGTCGACCGCGTCGAGGAAGGCCGGATCTCCTCGGTCGGCGAGTTCGACCTCGATCTCGTCCCACTGGGCGGTGCGGTTGCCGTCGGTGAGGCGCTGTGCGACGACCGCGTCTCTGCTGAGCTCGGCGAGCAGAGCGCCGTCGGCGTCGACGAGGTGGAGCACGTCGCGCGAGGACAGCAGTCGTACGACGGGCACGATCTCGGCCCCGCGGGTGTGTGCGCGCACGAGCGCGGCAAGCGGGTCGGGCAGCAGGTCGGACAGGGGCGCGGTGATCTCGTCACGCACGCCGGGGGCGACCGGCAGTTTGAGATGCCATCCGGCGTCGCTGCCGCCGGTCCTGCGCCGAAGCGTGATCGCCGCGGCGGCGAGCCTCAGGTCGGCCGTGTCGTAGTACACCGCGTCCAGGTCGGCGACGCCCTTGGCTACGACGTCCGAGACTCCGGGGACCTTTCTCAGGTCGGGCAGAGGCGTGTCGGGAGTGGCTTCGTACTTACGCTCGATCTCGCGCTTGGTGTCCGCCATGCCCCGAATTTAGTCGCTGAGTCGGCTCGGCGGCAGGTCACTCGGTCGGCCCGTCCGGCCTTTTCCCCGGCCTCGTCCGTCGCGGGACCGGGGGCGGACGAGCGGGACTGCGGGCTATGCGCTTATCGGGCGCTGGACGCGGATCGACTGGAGCAGTCCGACCGCGATCCAGACCGCGAACATCGACGTGCCTCCGTACGAGACGAACGGCAGCGGCAGACCCGCCACGGGCATGATGCCGAGGGTCATGCCGATGTTCTCGAAGGACTGGAAGGCGAACCAGGCGATTATCCCGGCGGCGACGATCGTGCCGTAGAGCTCGGTCGTGTCGCGGGCGATGCGGCATGCGCGCCAGAGCACGACGCCCAGCAGCGCGATGATCAGGCCGGCCCCGAGGAAGCCGAGTTCCTCACCGGCGACGGTGAAGATGAAGTCGGTCTGCTGTTCCGGCACGAACTGGCCGGTGGTCTGGTGGCCGTTGAACAGGCCCTCGCCGTACAGTCCGCCCGAGCCGATCGCGATCCGCGCCTGGTTGGTGTTGTAGCCGACACCCGCCGGGTCCAACTCGGGGTTGGCGAACGCGGCGAAACGGTTGAGCTGGTACTCGTCGAGGAGCCCGAGGAACGCGACCAGGGCCGCCCCGGCCGCTCCGGCGCCCATGATCCCGAAGATCCAGCGGTTGGACGCCCCGGAGGCCAGCAGCACGCCGAGGACGATCACCACCATCACCATGACCGAGCCGAGGTCCGGCATCAGCATGACGATGACCATCGGCAGCACGGCCAGGCCCAGCGACTTGGCGACGGTGCGGTGGTCGGGATGCACTTGGTCGCCGGCGTCGACCCGGGCGGCGAGCATCATCGCCATCCCCAGGATGATCGTGATTTTCACGAACTCCGAGGGCTGGAGGGAGAAGCCGCCACCCAGCTGGATCCAGGCGTGCGCGCCGTTGATGGTGGCACCCAGAGGGGTGAGCACGAGCACCACGAGCACCACGGAGAGCCCGTACAGGAACGGGACGGCCCCACGCAGGGTCCGGTGGCCGAGCCAGATCGTCCCGATCATCAGCACCAGGCCGATACCGGTGTTGAGGAGGTGCCGGACGAGGAAGTAGTAGGGGTCGCCGTGGTTGAGCTCCGTGCGGCCGCGCGTCGCGGACCACACGAGCAGTGCCCCGAGCAGCGACAGCGCGATCGAGGACAACAGGATCGGCCAGTCGAGCCTGCGTACGACGGAGTCGCGGGCGGTGAGTCTGTTCCAGAGCCCGCCGCGCGCGGGGCCGTAACCGGAGACGGTGAAGCCGCCTGTGGCCATGGCTCAGTCCCTCCACGCGGGCGGGCCCGCGAGCAATTCTTCGGTGTCCTTCGGCTTCGGAGGCACGTAGGGCTTGACCTCCGGCGCCTCGATCGAGCCGTCCGGGGAGATCTTGGGCAGGGTCTGCTGGGGCTTGGGAAGCAGAGCCCTCTTCAGGTCCTGGTTGCCTTCCTTGTCCAGCCCGTACATCGCGTCGTAGATGTTGCGCACCGCGGGGCCGGACGCGCCGGAGCCCGTACCACCCTGGGAGATCGTCATGACGATGGTGTAGTCGTCGGTGTAGGTGGCGAACCACGAGGTGGTCTGCTTGCCGTAGACCTGGGCGGTACCGGTCTTGGCCCGCATCGGGATCTTGTCCTGCGGCCAGCCGCCGAACCTCCAGGCGGCGGTGCCGCCGGGCGTGACGACGGAGCGCAGGCCCTTGTCGAGGTCCTTGATGGTTTCGGCGCCGACCGGCAGTTTGCCGTGGGCCTTGGGCTTGATCTCGTCGATCTTCTTGCCGTCGGGGCTGATCACGGCCTTGCCGATGGTCGGGTCGTAGAGGGTGCCGCCGTTGCTGATGGCGGCGTAGGCGGTGGCCAGCTGGATGGGGGTGATGAGGACGTCGCCCTGGCCGATCGAGAAGTTGATGCTGTCGTAGGCCTTCAGCTGGTTGCCTTCGAGGCAGCTCTCGTAGGCGATCTGCTCGACGAAGGTCCCGCCCTTCTTGCCCTGCTTGCACCAGGTGTCCTTGTTGGCCTCCCAGAACCTCTTCTTCCACTGCCGGTCGGGGACACGGCCGGTGACCTCGTTCGGCAGGTCGACGCCGGTCTCGGAGCCGAATCCGAAGTCGTGGGCGGTCCGGTAGAACCAGTCGTGGGCGTTCTTCTTCGGCTTGAGGCCGCCGTCGCGCTTCCACTCCTCGTGGCCGAGGCGGTAGAAGACGGTGTTGCAGGAGAACTTGAGGGCGTCTCCGAGGGAGATCGGGCCGTGCCCCTGGGACTCGAAGTTCGCGAAGCTCCGGTTGCCCATGCTGTAGGAGCTGGTGCAGTTGTAGCGGCCGTCGAAGGGGTAGCCGGCGCGCACGGCCGCGCTCGCCGACACGACCTTGAAGACGGAGCCGGCGGGTGCCTGGCCCTGGATGGCCCGGTTGAGCAGGGGGTAGTTGGAGCTCTTGCCGGTGAGCCTGGCGTAGTCCTTGGCGGAGATGCCGCCGACCCAGGCGTTGGGGTCGTAGTCGGGCTGGGAGGCCATGGCGACCACTCGGCCGGTCCGGGACTCCATGACGACGACGGCGCCCGCGTCGGCCTCGTAGGGGCGGCCGGTGATCTTGTCGGTCTCCTGCCGGACCTTTTTCATCGCCTGGTGGAGCTCGCGTTCGGCGACGGCCTGGACACGGGCGTCGATGCTGGTCACGAGGTGGGAGCCGGGCACACCTGGATCCGCCTCGGCCTGGCCCATGACCCGGCCGAGCTTGTCCACCTCGTACGACGTGACGCCCGCCTTGCCGCGCAGCTGTTCGTCGTAGCTGCGCTCGAGGCCCGAACGGCCGACCTGGTCGGAGCGCAGGAACGGCGAGTCGCTGTCCTTCGCCTTCTGGATCTCCTCGTCGGTGACGGGGGACAGATAGCCGAGCACCTGCGAGCTCCGCGCCTTGACGGGCGCCGGGTAGCGGCGGACGGCGGTGGGCTCGGCGGTGATGCCGGGGAAGTCCTCCGTCCGTTCACGGATCTGCAGGGCCTGTTGGGTGGTGGCCTCGTCGGTGACCGGGATCGGCTGGTACGGGGAGCCGTTCCAGCAGGGCTGCGGCGTCTCGGAGTCGCAGAGCCGGACCTTGTCCATGACCTCCTTCGGCTTCATGCCGAGGACGCCGGCGAGCCGGGTGAGGACGGCCTTGCCGTCGTCCTTCATCTTCATCAGCGCGGTGCGGGAGGCAGAGACCACGAGGCGGGTCTCGTTGTCGGCCAGCGGCACACCGCGGGCGTCGAGGATCGAACCGCGGACGGCGGGCTGGACGACCCGCTGCACGTGATTGCTCTTCGCTTCGTCGGTGTACTCCTCGCCGTTGCGGATCTGGAGGTACCAGAGCCGACCGCCGAGGGTGAGGAGGAGGGAGAAGACGAGTACCTGGATGATGACGAGACGGATCTGGACCCGGGGGGTCCGCCCGGTCTCCGGGATGTTGCTCATACCGCTGCCCCCTCGGTCACAGTCGCTTCACTCCCTTGATGCGCCCGGCACGGGCGGCCCGTGTCTTCGCCGCCTTGAGGCGCAGTCCGCCGCGAGGGGCGCCGATGCGCAGGCCCGTGCCGGAGGCGAGCCAACCCGCCGCGACATCGGCGCCGTTGGAACTCTGGCTGTCGGCGAGCGGATCGTTGTCGCTGCGTCTGGCGAGCCACATGATCAGCGGCACGGTGAAGGGTGCGAGCAGCAGGTCGTAGACGACGGCGGTGAGCAGCAGGCTCGTCAGACCCACATGGCGGGCGGCGGTGTCACCGACGAGGGCGCCGACCATGGCGTACAGCAGCGTCGAGCCGACGGCCGCGGCGACGACCACGGCCATCGGGCCGGTGGCGGACCGCAGCGGCTGGCCGTTCTCGGGGCGGACCAGACCGGCCAAATAGCCGATGACGCACAGGACGAGCGCATAGCGGCCGGCCGCGTGGTCGGCGGGCGGGGCGAGGTCGGCGAGCAGGCCGGCTCCGAATCCGATGAAGGCGCCGGCCATGTGTCCGTAGACCATCGCGAGTCCGAGGACGACGAGGAGCATGAGGTCGGGGACGGCGCCGGGCAGTTGGAGGCGGGAAAGGACGGAGACCTGGAGGACGAGGGCGACCACGACGAGCGCCGTCGAGAGCAGCATCCGGTTGAAACGCATGACGGATCAGCTCCTAGTTGTCGTCGTTCTGGCCTGTGGCGTCGCCGTCACCGGCGCCGGGGTCCTGCTCGTCCTGCGCCTGTCCGTCTTCCTGTGCCTGGCCGTCTTCCTCCGCCTCGCCGTTGTTCTCGCCCTGTGCCTCGTCGCCGTCGGGCGACACCCCGGGGGTCACCGTGACCGTGACGGTGGGAGTGGGCTTGGGGGCCTCGGGCTTGGGCGGCAGCACGGTGTCGCGGGGATCGTCGAGCGGCGCCTGGACGACGACACCGACGACGTCGAGCTTGCTGAAGGCGACGTAGGGGCGCACGTAGACGTTCCGGGTGAGGTCGCCTCGCGCCGGGTCCACCCGCACGATCTCACCGACCGGGACGCCCGGCACGAACGGCTTGTTGGCCTGTGAGCCGAAGGTCACCAGCCGGTCGCCCTTCTTGACCTTCGACTTGCCGTTGAGGAGCTGGACCAGCAGCGGCCGGTCGCCCTGGCCGGTCGCGAAGCCAAGTTCGTCCGTCTTCTCCATGCGGGTGCCGACGGTGAAGTCCGGGTCGCTGGCGAGCAGGACGGTCGAGGTGCGGGAGCCGACGGTGGTGACCCGGCCGACGAGCCCCTCGTTGTTGATGACCGTCATGTCACGCTTGATGCCGTCCTCGGCACCGATGTCGATGGTCACCGTCCAGGAGAAGCCCTGGGCGGCTCCTATGGCGATGACCTCGGCCCCCTTGATGCCGTACTGGCCGGCCGCCGCGGTCCTGATCATGCCGTCGAGCTGGCGCAGCCGGCTGCGGTTGCGGTCGTCGCTGCCGAGGCGCTGCTTCAGCTCTGCGTTCTCCAGCTGGAGCTGCTTGATGCGGTCGTGGCGGTCACCGGAGTCCCGGACCGCCCCGATCGCGTTGCCGATCGGGTCGACGGCGGCCGCGACGCCGTTCTCCACGGGCCCGAAGACGGAGGCTGCGGCCTGCCGGGCGCCGTCGACCGGTGACTCCTCGCCGCCGCGGATGTCCACCGTGATCAAGGCGAACGCGATGGCGATCAGCAGCACCAGGAGCAGCCGGCTCTCCTTTGTGTCCCTCACGTGCGGCGGCCGTGCCTTCCTCGTAGGAATGGTCGTATCGGTAGAGCAACGATCCTTCCCCGGTGTCGGAGGCGGGGAGGACCCCATCTGGGGGCCTCACAGCCCCCGTTCGGCGAATTGTCCGACCGTCTAACGCCGCGGCTGGGCGTCCAGAACCTGCTGGAGCGCCTCGAACTCCTCGACACACTTGCCGGATCCGAGCGCGACCGAGTCCAGCGGGTCCTCCGCGATGTGGATCGGCATGCCCGTCTCGTGGCGCAGCCGCTCGTCGAGGCCGCGCAGCAGCGCCCCACCGCCGGTGAGGACGATGCCCCGGTCCATGACGTCGCCGGAAAGCTCGGGCGGGCACTTGTCGAGCGTCGTCTTCACCGCGTCGACGATCGCGTTGACCGGTTCCTCGATGGCCTTGCGGACCTCCGCGGCGGAGATGACGACGGTCTTGGGCAGACCGGAGACGAGGTCACGGCCGCGGATCTCGGTGTGCTCGTCCTTCTCCATCTCGTACGCGGAACCGATGGTGATCTTGATGCTTTCCGCGGTCCGCTCACCGAGGAGGAGCGAGTACTCCTTCTTGATGTGCTGGATGATCGCGTTGTCCAGCTCGTCGCCGGCGACGCGGATGGACTGTGCTGTGACGATTCCGCCGAGCGAGATCACGGCGACTTCAGTGGTGCCGCCACCGATGTCGACCACCATGTTGCCGGTGGCCTCGTGGACGGGAAGACCGGAGCCGATGGCGGCGGCCATGGGCTCCTCGATGATGTGCACCTGCCGGGCGCCGGCCTGCGTCGACGCCTCGATGACGGCGCGGCGCTCGACTCCCGTGATGCCGGAGGGCACACAGACGACGACGCGGGGCCGGGCGAGGTACCGACGCTTGTGGATCTTCAGGATGAAGTAGCGGAGCATCCGCTCCGTGATCTCGAAGTCGGCGATGACGCCGTCCTTCAGCGGCCGGACGGCAACGATGTTGCCCGGTGTCCGGCCGATCATTTTCTTCGCCTCGGCGCCGACCGCGAGAATGCCGCCCGTGTTGGTGTTGATGGCGACGACGGACGGCTCGTTGAGAACGATCCCCCGGCCTCTGACGTACACCAGCGTGTTGGCGGTCCCGAGGTCGACAGCCATGTCACGGCCGATGAACGACATGTTGTTCCCCATGAGGATGCGTCTGGCCTTCCCAAATCGAGCATTGATGGCTTATCAGGATGGCGAGGTGGGTGCTGTGGCGTGGTGGCTTACATCGTAGTGCCGCCTGCACGGAGACCGCGCGGTGGTCCACCTCTGTTTATGGTGACGATGCGTCGGAGCGATGCGTTCCCGCAATACCCGCGCCTATGCCGAAGGGCGACCGAAATTCCATCGGTCGCCCCAGGGCAAGAGCGCTGTTCGGCTGACGCGATGTCAGGAAAGACCCGGGAAAAAAATCTTCAGTTCCCGAATGGCGGACTCCTCGGAGTCCGAGGCGTGGATGAGGTTCTCCCGGACGATCGTGCCGAAGTCGCCCCGAATGGACCCCGGCTCGGCGGCAATCGGGTCGGTCGGACCCGCCAGGCGGCGTACACCCTCGATGACCCGCTCGCCGTCGACGACCATCACGACGACCGGGCCGGAGAGCATGAACTCCACGAGCGGCTCGTAGAACGGCCGGCCGACGTGCTCGGCGTAGTGCTGCTCCAGGGTGGCACGGTCGAGCGTGCGCAGCTCAAGCGCGGTGATCTTCCAGTCGGCCTTGCGCTCGATGCGGCCGATGACCTCGCCCACGAGTCCACGACGGACGGCGTCCGGCTTGAGCAGGACGAGGGTGCGCTGAGTCATGGTGTGCGGCTCCTTGCAGGCCAGATGTGTGCGGTTGGGCCGACATTACCGGGTGTGACGTGGGGGGCGTCACCCGCCCCGCCCCCCAGGGCGGCAGCCCGCCCGCGACACGGACGCCACGGGTCCTTACGGTTCGGCCGTCTCCGCCTGCGCCGCCCACTTCGCCTTCGCCTCGTCGATCTTGCGGCCGTAGTGGACCGACGCCCACCACAGACCGGCGAAGAGGACGCCGAGGAAGAACATCGCCGGCACCACGAACCCGCTGGCGATCAGCGCGATCTGCAGCGCCCAGCCGAGCTGTATCCCGCCGGGACGGGTGATCATGCCGCACAGCAGCAGCGACAGCAGCATCGCGACACCGCAGACCGTCCAGACCACCGCCATCGAGGCGTCGTCCGACTTCATGGCGACCAGACCGGCGAAGCCGATGACGAAGAACTCGCCGATCAGCGTCGATGCACAGAGCGTACGCACGTCGAACTCAGCCCTTTCCCAGCAGCAGCCGGGCCTCGCCGACCGTGATCACGGAACCCGTCACCAGCACACCCGCGCCGGCGAACTCGGACTCCTCCTCGGCAAGCGTGATCGCCGCCTCCAGCGCGTCGTGGGGGCGCGGCGCGGCGGCCACCCGCTCGTCACCGAAGACCTCCACGGCGACCGCGGCCCGAACGGAAGAGCGTGGG
>NZ_JBEXRZ010000192.1:0-14015 GCF_040613325.1 Streptomyces sp. NPDC006283
GGACCACGCGCGCGCCGCACGCTCCGCGCGTACGCGCTCCTCCTCGCGCCATGCCGCCAGCGCCCGGCCCGACAGCCCGAACGCCTGCAACTGGACGCCGCCCCACGTCTCCTCCCCGGTGACCTGGCCCTCCACGGTGGCGCCCACCCCCAGCGGGACGGCGACGAACTGACGCACCGTGCCCTTTCCGGAGTTGATGCCGTCCAGCCACGGCTGGCGGGGCAGCACCACGTAGTTCTGCGGCTTTCGCGTCAGCTTCCCGCGCCACGGTTCGCCGGAGACGGCGCACACCTTGCCCACGCCCACCTGGAGCGCGGCGGGTTCGGTACTGCCCGCGAAGCTGAGCCACATGGCCTCGCGCAGATACACGGGCAGCATCACGCCGCCCCGCTCGAGCATCTGCGGCGGCACGGTATCGGCGTGGTCCTCGACGCGCCGTACCGGGAACTCGCCCAGTCCCGGCGGCAGCGGATGCGTACCCGATTCCGGCAGGCGCAGCGTCCTGATGAACCGGACCCGCACACCGTCGCCCAGCAACAGGCTGTTTCCCTCGATCCGCACGGCGCTCTCGGCCACGGCGAACTCCCCCTTTTCCCGGCACCCTTACGCTTTCGCTGGTATCACGACGCACGGCCGGTCCTGGTTCCGCTCCGGCCGTACGACTCCGGCGCAGAGCCGGTCACGCGGCACGCCGCCCCTACCGGCCGCCCTCCCTGTCCCCCGAAGGGGCCGGCATGGAGCGCGGTGCTCCTCGGCGCCGCAAGACTGCCGGACCGGTCCGGTTCACGGCGTGCGTGTACGGCGTGCGTGTACGGCGTGCGTGTACGGCGTGCGTGTACGGCGTGCGTGTACGGCGTGCGTGTACGGCGTGCGGTCGCGGCATGCGAAGCGGGGTGACGGCGTCCGCCCGGGGTGCGGAATAATGCGAACATGCGCATTTCAGCCAGGGCCGACTATGCGGTGCGTGCCGCGCTGCAGCTCGCCTCCTCCCAGGACGCGGGGCCGCTGAAGGCCGAGGCGATCGCGGACTCCCAGGGCATCTCGCACAAGTTCCTCGAAGGCATCCTCAACGACATGCGCCGCGGCGGCCTCGTGCTCAGTCAGAGGGGTGGCAACGGCGGCTACTGGCTGGCGCGTCCGGCGACGACGATCACCGTCGCCGACGTCATCCGCGTGGTGGACGGCCCGCTGGTCTCCGTACGCGGGGCGCGCCCGCCGGAGCTCTCCTACACCGGCCCCGCGGAGTCGTTGCTGCCGCTGTGGATCGCCCTGCGGGTGAACGTCCGCCGCATCCTCGAAGGCGTGACGCTGGCGGATGTGGCATCGGCCCAGCTCCCGCCGGAGGTCTCCGAGCTGACCGAGACGCCGGGCGCCTGGGCGAACCCCTGACGCAGGGCCACCCACGGGCCTGTCATCTCGGCGGCCGGAATCCGTCGTCCACCCTGCGGACACCCCCTTGGGCGGGAGCCTCGCCCTCTGTCAGTATCCCTACTAATCCAATAGGGAATTGGGATTCAAGGGGGGACCGTGACCGGCGACGCCATGCTGAAGGAGCCCGTGACACGGCCGGCAGGCGGCGGCGACGGTGCCGCCGGGCCGGCCCGCGAAGGGATCTGGCCACGCGTCATCCGGGAGGTCGCCGACGACCTCGCGGCGGACGCGCCCGCACGCGACCGGGCGGGCAAACCGCCGCTCGACGAGGTGGGCAGGCTGAAGGAAGCGGGCCTGCTCGCCCGGCTCACTCCCCCACGGCCGGGGCAGCAGGGCGCCGACTGGCGCTCGGCGGCCGCCCTCGTCAGGGAGATCGCCGCGGCGGACGGTTCGGTCGGCGAACTGCTCGCCCACCACTGCGCACTGGCGTGGAGCGCCCGCTTCTACGGCGGCCCGGCCGGCACCACCGAGCGCGGCGGATCCGACGGCACGCAGAGCGGCGTGCAGCAGGGCGCACGGGAGAACGGGGCGCAGGAGAACATCGAGCCGGGCAGCGATCGCCTGGACCCCGCCCATGGCTTCGAGTCCCGTACCGCCCACGAGCAGTGGCTGCTGGCAGGCGCGGTCGAGCCCGCGGGGAAGGAGCGGGCGGACTGTCCGATTCTGTCGCCTGCCGAGGGCGGGTACGTCCTCGA
Organism: Streptomyces sp. NPDC006283; assembly: GCF_040613325.1. Lineage (NCBI taxonomy): Bacteria > Bacillati > Actinomycetota > Actinomycetes > Kitasatosporales > Streptomycetaceae > Streptomyces > Streptomyces sp. NPDC006283. The sequence goes on from NZ_JBEXRZ010000192.1 coordinate 2,127, forward strand.
CGGGCGCCAGGATCTGGCGGCAGGCGTCGGCGTGGCCGACCGGCTCGTCGTCGGTGCGCGCTGCCCCGTCACCGGCGACCGGCTGGTCGCCGTGGTGGACCCCGCCCGCCCCGGGGTGTCCACCCAGAACACGCACGACCTCGTCGGGCAGCGCCTCACCGGCTCGGGCAGCGTGCTCTTCGATCGTGTCGCGGTCCCGGCGGAAGACATCCTCGGCTCCACGTCCCGCGACGAGCACGCCGTGCGGCCCCGCGCGGCGCTCGCACCTGTCGCGCTGCGCCTTCTGCTGACCCAGGTCGCCCTGGGCGTCACGGAAGGCGCACTCGCCGAGACACGGGACGTGAGCCGCGCCGCGAGTGCCGCACCACCGTCCGCCGGCACGGACGACGGCAGCCTCGGCAACCGGCTGGGCGAGGACCCGTACGTCCTCCTCGCCTACGGAGAGCTCGCCACCGCCCTCCACGCCGCGGTGGCGGTCGTCGAACGGGCGACGGACGCCGTCGCGCAGGGGCTGCTCGCCGGACCGGGCCTCGCGGTGGACGACTGCGCCGACATAGCCGCCCTCGTCTCGGCGGCCGAGACGGTCACCGCCCGGTCGGCCGTAAGGATCACCACCCGGGTCCTCGAGCTCACCGGGGCGTTCGGTGCCGCCAGTCACAGCCCCCAGGGGTTCGACAGGTTCTGGCGCGACGCACGCGCGCTGACCCTCCGAATCCCGGCGGCCCACCGATTGCGGGACATCGGCGACCACTACCTCAACGGGACGCGACCCGGGCTCGCCCGGCGCCCCTGACCGCGCCCGCACGAGCGGGGTGTCGGGGCTGCCGGTGGGTCACGCCGGTCGTCGCAGACGGGAGGCGGCGCCCCGCATCGCTGAGGGGCTCGTGCCGAACCAGCGTGCCACCGCGCGCCGCAGGGTCCGCGCGTCACTGAAGCCGAGCATCCTCGCGATCCTGTGCAGCGGCAGGTCGCTGGTCGTCATGAGTTCCTCGGCCCGGACGAGACGGACCGAGTCGACGAGCGCCTCGTAGGTGGTGCCGTGTTCGGCGAGCCTTCTGCGCAGGGTCCGTTCGCTCATCCCCCGGGCCAGCGCCTGCTGCGCGAGCGGCGGGACGTGGGGCAGGCCACGCGCGACGGACACTTCCAGTCCCTGCACCAGGTCCTGGCGTTCACGTCCGTGCGTGCGCGCCGCGTCGAGCAGTCCTGCCACTTGGGCGAGGGTGTACGCGTCCGCCCCGGGCAGGGGCCGGCGCAGATCGTCGGCGGCGAACACGAGCCGGTCGTCGGGGGCGTCGAAGGTGACGGGGCAACGGAAGTACCGCTCGTACTCGTCTCCGTACGCCGGGCGGTGGTGGCGTACGGAGACGGAGTGCGGCGTGAACTCCTTGCGCCAGGCATCCCTGATCAGGGCCACGATGCTGCCGAACGCCTCTTCGAGGAGGAAGGCCCGCAGTTCCGAGTCGGTGTACCGGGCGGTCGCCAGGATCGCGGCACCGGCCGGCACGGCCTCCAGACGGTAGTCGAGCATGGACCCGGTCACCCCGTGGTGGCGGACTCCGAGCTCGACGGCGTCGCGGAGGGTGGCGCTGGCCTGGAGGCCGAGTCCGACCAACCCCCAGGCGGTCACCCGCTGACGGCGGCCCACCGCCAGGCCGAGCGCGGGATCGCCGAGCTCCCGCACGGCTTCCCTGATCACCGAGCTGCCCTGCCGGTAGGACACCCGCAGGCCGACGGAACTGAGTGCGGCCTCGCTGAGCCCGGCGCGGCCGAGGGCCGGGCTCAGGTCGTGACCGCGCTCGGCGGCCACGAGTGTGAGATAGCGCAGGAGATGGGGCGTGATGGTCGCCGATCCGTACCGCGGGTCGGAGAGACGCGCCGACAACTCCCCTTGTGCGGGCGTGTGTCCCCGTTCGTGCGGCACCGTCGCCTCACCTCCGGGCTGCCACTGTAGGGATGTCGGCAGCGGGAGGACAGGGGGCGTGGCCGCTGAAGTCCCGTTACTGGCCGGTTGAGTCCTCTCCACCGGCCTCCCGGCCCCCCTACCGTCGGTCACACCTGTCACGAACGGCTGCACGAACGGCACGGCACGACGCGGCGCTTCCCCCGCGTCACGGGCCGCTTGCACAGACGGCCGACCCGGATTCCGGTACGAGGGAGTGGACATGCGGTTGTTCCTCGGTTCGAACGCGAAGGCGCTCTCCCTGCTGCTGGCGGGATCGCTCGGCGCGCTGACCCTGGCGGCCGTGCCGGGAGCCGTCCCCGCGGGTGCGGCTCCGGCAGAGGCGACGGCTGCCGAGCCGACGACCTATCTCGTCGGCCGAGGCATCTCCGACGTCACCGGAGAGGCCGCGGAAGTCGGCATGATGGGCTACTCGAGCTTCGACCAGAAGGCGAGCGGCATCCATCAACGGCAGCGCTCGAGGGCTTTCGTCGTGGCGGACCGGACCAGCGGCAGCAGGGTCGCGTACGTCAACGCCGACCTGGGCATGATTTTCCAGTCGGTGCGGCAGGGTGTCCTCGCGAAACTCCGGGAACGCTACGGCTCGCTCTACGGCGAGCAGAACGTCCTGCTCTCCGCGACGCACACCCACGCGGGCTCCGGCGGCCACTCGCACCACCTGGCGTACAACCTGGCTTCGCTCGGCTTCCAGAAGGAGACGTACCGGGCGATCGTCGACGGCATCGTCGAGTCGGTGGCCGAGGCACACGAGGACCTCGCACCGGGGACCGTCACGCTGGGCCGGGGCGAACTGACCAATGCGAGCGTGAACCGCTCCAAGACCGCGTTCGACAGGAACCCCGCCGGCGACAGGGCGGCCTTCCCGGGCGCCATCGACCCCGCCATGACCGTGCTCCGCTTCCGGCAGGGCGGCAGCGACATCGGCGCCATCAGCTGGTTCGCCACGCACAACACGTCGCTCACGAACAAGAACACCCTCCTCAGCCCGGACAACAAGGGCTACGCGGCGTACGAGTGGGAGCACGACGAGAAGGGTGTGCGCTACCTCGACAACCGGGAGGGCTTCGTCGCGGCGTTCCCCAACACGAACGCCGGGGACATGTCGCCCAACCTGAACCTGAAACCCGGTTCGGGGCCGACGGAGGACGAGTTCGAGAACACGCGCATCATCGGCGACCGACAGTTCCGCAAGGCGCAGGAGATCTACGCCGGGGCAGCCACCCCGGTCAGCGGCAGCATCGACTCCCGGCTGCGGTACGTGAACATGGAAGAGGTCACCGTCGCCGGGAAGTACACCCCGGACGGCAAGGAGCACCGCACCTGCCCGGCCATGGTGGGCGCCTCGACCCTGGCGGGCAGCGTCGAGGACGGTCCCGCGATCCCCGGATTCACCGAGGGCATGAACAGCCCGGTGGCCGAGCTGCTGAAGCCGTTCGACATCGATCCGCCCGAGTGGCTGGTGGGCTGCCAGTATCCGAAGGCGAGTCTGGTGCCCACCGGGCTGGTCAACGCGGTCACGCCCACGACGCCCACGATCCTGCCCCTGCAGATCGTCAAGATCGGCCAGTTCCACCTGGTCGCCGGTCCCGCCGAGTACACGATCGTCTCGGGTCTGCGCATCCGCCGCACGGTCGCAGAGGAACTGGGCGTGCCGCTCGAGAACGTGCTGATGCAGGGCTATGCGAACGCTTACAGCCAGTATGTGACGACGCCGGAGGAGTACGACCTGCAGCAGTACGAGGGCGGCTCGACGCTCTACGGACGTCACACACTGCCCGCGTACCAGCAGGAGTTCGCCTCTCTGGCCGCCTCGTTGCGGGACGGCACGACCGTCGACCAGGGTCCGACGCCGCCCGACCAGTCGAGCCGACAGGTCTCGCTGCAGACCGGTGTGGTGATGGACAACCCGCCCTCGGGCAGGAAATTCGGTGACGTACTGAGCGGGCCCGCGGCCTCCTACAAGCGGGGGGCCACGGTGGCGGCCGAGTTCGTGACCGGGCACCCCAAGAACGACCTGCACCGCAACGGGACGTTCCTCGAGGTGCAGCGCCAGGTGAACGGCGCCTGGGTCCGGCACCTGGACGACGGCGACTGGGACACCACGTACCGCTGGGTCCGGATCAACGGCCTGACGGGCACTTCCAGGGCCGTCGTCACCTGGAAGATCGCTCCCGGCACACCGGCCGGGACATACCGGATCGTGCACCATGGAGACGCGAAGAGCCTCCTCGGCAGGATCAGCGCGTTCAGCGGGGCAACGGGAGCGTTCACGGTCGGCTGAGTGTGCTGATGCGCCGCCAGTGGTCGCGCCGGGCGCCCCCTGCGACCGGGAGCACACCCTGCGAACCGGGAGCGCAGTCGATCGCCGTATCCGGAATGTGATGCTCAATTTCAGCTCAGATGTAATGACGCTGGGCGCTGCAACTCCTTACTCTCCTCGCAAAATCGAGTGAAGGATGTCGCACCATGAAGGCCTACAAGTCCGCCGCGACCGCGGCTGTCACCGTGCTCGCAGTCGCCCTCACCGCAACCGCCTGTGGTGGGGACTCCGAGACCTCCGGTGACGGGCCGACGACCCGCGCGGACGCCAGGGACCTTCCGAAGCTGCCCACCTACACCGTCGCCAGGAACGTCGACATCGACTCCCCGACCCTGCAGAAGGCCCAGGCGGCCGGCAAGCTGGTCATCGGCGCCAAGAACGACCAGCCGTTCCTCGGCTTCGAGGACGAGACCGGCAAGCGCTCCGGCTTCGACATCGAGATCGCCAAGATGGTCGCGGCCGACCTCGGTTTCCCCGCCGACAAGATCGAGTTCAAGACGGTCGACACCGGCGTCCGCGAGGAGGCCATCTCCGACGGCGAGGTGGATCTGTACGTCGGCACGTACACCATGAACGACGAGCGCAGAAAGAAGGTCGGCTTTGCCGGCCCCTACTACATGGCCGGCGCCGACCTGCTGATCCGCAAGGACGACAGGACCATCGCGGGGCCGTTCTCCCTGCAGGGCAAGAAGGTCTGCTCCGCAAAGGGTTCGACGGCGCTCCGGGAGATCAAGAAGCCCGAGTACAACACCACGACTGTCGAGACCGCCAAGTACACCGAGTGCGTCCGGCTGCTGCTCGAATCCGAGGTCGACGCCGTCACCACGGACGACGCCATCCTCAAGGGCTACGCCGCCCAGCACCCGGACCAACTGAAGGTCGTCGGCCGCCCGTTCACGGAGGAGCCCTACGGCATCGGCATGGCCAAGGGCGACAAGGCCCTCCGCGATGCCGTCTCCGACGCCATCGTGGCGCACGACGAGAACGGCGACTACAAGATGGCCTACGACGCGACGCTCGGCCTCTCCGGCTCCCACTACGTGGGCCCGCCGATGGTGCTGCGCCCCTGACTCCTGCCGGCGGGCGGTGCGCATCGGCACACCGCCCGCTCGGACCGCGCTGTCCCGGTCCGGGCTGCCCACGCGGCCCGCTCGGTCCGCGCTCGCTCAGGCCTCGCCCAGGTCCGAGCTGATCCACCGCTGCGGGCGCATCCGGATGACCAGCTGGTCGCCGTGGTTCTGCCAGGCGAAATCGACGTAGGCCTCGACCTTCCCCGGTTCCAGATAGCGCGCCGAGATCTCCACCAGTTGCTCGCGGGTGGCCGCGACCGTCTCGACGACGGGGCCCTCGACCGAGACGTAGCGGACTGTCGGTTCGACGCGGTCGACCATCAGCGAGAACCGGCCGGCAGACGCGATCGCCCGCGCCTTGCGCGAGTCGCGGCCGGTCATGACCCAGATGTCGCCGCCGGGTTCGTACTGGTACCAGATGGGCACCGTGAGAGGCGCCCGGTCCTCCTCGCCGTCATCAACCGCGAGTGCTGCGACATGCGGTTCTGCCAGGAACTTCTCGCGGTCTTCACGGGTGAGCGCCACAGTGACTCCCTTGTCGGTTCGGCCGCCCGCCGGCGGGCGGTGCCCGTCCGGCTCTCCTCCCCTGTCAACAGCATCCCCGCCGCGCCGTGTTCCCGCCCACGCCGGACAGACTCGATCACGGCCGCAGACACGACCGCCCCGGCCGGGCAGAAGTGCCGGCCGGGGCGGTGCGAGGGGCGGCGGGCCGCCCGAGCCTTTGTCAGCTCAGGGTCGCCAGCGCCTGGTTGAAGGTCTTCGACGGACGCATGACGGCCGAGGCCTTCGCGGCGTCCGGCTGGTAGTAGCCGCCGATGTCGGCCGCGGAGCCCTGCGCCGCGATCAGCTCGCCGACGATGGTCTGCTCCTGCTCGCCCAGCGTCTCGGCGAGGGGCGCGAACGCCTCCGCGAGCTGCTTGTCCTCGGACTGCTCGGCCAGCTCCTGGGCCCAGTACAGGGCCAGGTAGAAGTGGCTGCCGCGGTTGTCGATGCCGCCCAGCTTGCGGCTCGGGGACTTGTCCTCGTTGAGGAAGGTGCCGGTGGCGCGGTCGAGCGTGTCGGCGAGGACCTGGGCGCGGGCGTTGCCCGTGGTCGTCGCGAGGTGCTCGAAGCTGACGGCCAGCGCGAGGAACTCGCCGAGGCTGTCCCAGCGCAGGTAGTTCTCCTTGACGAGCTGCTGCACGTGCTTGGGGGCCGAGCCGCCGGCACCCGTCTCGAACAGTCCGCCGCCGTTCATCAGCGGGACGACCGAAAGCATCTTGGCGCTCGTGCCGAGCTCCAGGATCGGGAACAGGTCGGTCAGGTAGTCGCGCAGCACGTTGCCGGTCACGGAGATCGTGTCCTCGCCGCGGCGGATGCGCTCGAGGGAGAACGCGGTCGCCTCGACCGGAGACATGATCTCGATCTGCAGGCCCTCGGTGTCGTGCTCGGCCAGGTAGGTCTTGACCTTCTCGATCAGCTGCGCGTCGTGCGCGCGGCCCTCGTCGAGCCAGAACACGGCCGGGACGCCGGTCGCGCGGGCGCGGGTGACGGCGAGCTTGACCCAGTCCTTGATGGGCGCGTCCTTGGTCTGGCACATCCGGAAGATGTCACCGGCGCTCACGACCTGCTCCAGCACCGCGTTGCCGGCGGCGTCGACGACGCGGACCGTACCCGTGGTGGGGATCTCGAAGGTCTTGTCGTGGCTGCCGTACTCCTCGGCCTTCTGCGCCATCAGACCGACGTTCGGCACGGAGCCCATCGTCGACGGGTCGAAGGCTCCGTTGGCGCGGCAGTCGTCGATGACGGCCTGGTAGACGCCCGCGTAGCTGCTGTCCGGCAGGACCGCGAGGGTGTCTGCCTCCTGGCCGTCGGGGCCCCACATGTGGCCGGAGGTACGGATCATTGCCGGCATGGAGGCGTCGACGATGACGTCGGACGGCACGTGCAGGTTGGTGATGCCGCGGTCGGAGTCGACCATCGCGAGGGCCGGGCCCTCGGCGATCTCGGCGTCGAAGGAGGCCTTGATCTCGGCGCCCTCGGGCAGGGCTTCCAGGCCCTTGTAGATGCCGCCGAGGCCGTCGTTCGGGGTGAGGCCTGCCTTGGCGAGCGCCTCGCCGTACTGCGCGAAGGTCTTCGGGAAGAAGGCGCGGACGACGTGGCCGAAGACGATCGGGTCGGAGACCTTCATCATCGTGGCCTTCAGGTGCACGGAGAACAGCACGTCCTCCGCCTTGGCGCGGGCGACCTGCGCGGTGAGGAACTCGCGCAGGGCGGCGACGCGCATGACGGAAGCGTCGACGACCTCGCCCGTGAGGACGGGGACCGACTCGCGCAGCACGGTGGTGGAGCCGTCGTCACCCTTCAGCTCGATGCGCAGGGTGCCGTCCTCGGCGACGACCGCGGACTTCTCGGTGGAGCGGAAGTCGTCCACGCCCATGGTGGCGACGTTCGTCTTCGACTCGGCGGTCCAGGCGCCCATGCGGTGCGGATGGGCCTTGGCGTAGTTCTTCACCGAGGCCGGGGCACGGCGGTCGGAGTTGCCCTCGCGCAGGACCGGGTTGACGGCGCTGCCCTTGACCTTGTCGTAGCGGGCGCGGATGTCGCGCTCCTCGTCGGTCTTCGGGTCGTCCGGGTAGTCCGGCAGCGCGTAGCCCTGCTCCTTCAGCTCGGCCACGGCGGCCTTGAGCTGCGGAATCGAGGCCGAGATGTTCGGCAGCTTGATGATGTTCGCTTCGGGCGTCTTGGCCAGGGCCCCGAGCTCGGCGAGGGCGTCGTCGATGCGCTGGCCCTCTTCGAGGTACTCGGGGAACTGGGAGATGATCCGTCCCGCGAGCGAGATGTCACGGGTCTCCACGGTGACACCGGCCGTCGATGCGTACGCCTGGATCACAGGCAGGAACGAGTACGTCGCCAGGGCGGGCGCCTCGTCAGTGTGCGTGTAAATGATGGTCGAGTCAGTCACCGGGTGCTCCGCTCTCCACGTCTGCAACATTGCTCGACATCAAGATATCCCGTGATCGCTCCCCACTCGACAGGGCCCTGCCCCGCGGCGGCGCCACCCGGTCCGACCGGGTGTTCCGGGGCCGCCGGCAAGGGTCGTCGCGCCTCCGCGACAGAGTCGTCGCGGAGGCATAAAGGGGTGGGGCGACGGGCTCGGCGCGCGTAGGCTCCGGCTCCGTGGACGTGATGAGCAGGAACAGTTTCCGCTCGGCGGTCGTCGCATGGGCGGCCGGCGGACCGGGCGCCCCGGCCGCGGCGGCGGCCGCGCATGAGCTGGCCGTGGCCGCCGGACTGCGCACGATCGTGCTCGTCGAGGGCCACAGCGACAGGGCCGCGGTGGAGGCGCTGGCGCTGCGCCACGGACGCGATCTCGATGAGGAAGGCGTCTTTGTCGTCCCCATGGGAGGTGCGACGAACATCGGCCGCTTCCTGGACCTGCTCGGGCCAGAGGGGCTCGACGTCGAGCCCGCGGGGCTGTGCGATGCCGCGGAGGAACGCTTCTTCCGGCGCGCCCTGGAGCGAGCGGGCCTCGGGTCCCATCCCGACCGTGACGCGCTGCAACGGCGTCGCTTCCAGGTCTGTGACGCGGACCTGGAGGACGAGCTCCTGCGGGCCCTGGGGGCCGAGGCCGTGGAGCGGGTGCTCGCCGCCCAGGGCGATCTGCGGCCGTTCCGCACGTTCCAGAAGCAGCCGGCTCAGCGGGAGCGGACCGTGCACAAGCAGCTTCGGCGCTTCATGGGCACCCACAGCGGACGCAAGATCCACTACGCCCGCATGCTCGTCGAGGAACTGGACGAGGAGCGCGTACCAGGGCCGCTGCGCCGATTGCTCGACCAGGTCTGACCGAAACGGTCGACCGGGCCGGGCAGGGTACGGAGAAGAAGGCGCGAAGCTCCGGCGGCCCTAGCGGCGGCCGACGGAGGCCATGCCGTCGCCGAAGTCGAAGATCCGCCCCATCTCGCGCAGCGTCTCCTCGGCAGTGCGTCGGACGTCGGCGGGCACGTCGCCCCGCTCGTCCACCAGGTCCGCGTAGATCGGTGCCTCGGTGCGGTCTGCGGAACTCATCTCGAACAGGGTCCTTTCCCAGGGTTCGCCTCGTGCCGCCACGGGCGACGGCCGAGAGCAGTGACCGAGTGTAGGAGGTGGCGTGTGCGCTCCTGTCGGCACCCCTTTCCCCCGCTTCCGCCGCGAGCCTCCTCGGCTCCCACCGCACCGCTGTGACCTCGGAGAACGAGGCGGTCAGGGTCCCGGTGGGGACGAGACCGGGTCCGGAGGTGTCTCACAGTGCGGTCGCGTCCGCTTCCGGGAGGGCCTGCTCGGCCCAGATCGTCTTCCCCGAGGGGCTGTGCCGCGTCCCCCAGCGTTCCGTGAGGCTCGCCACCAGCAGCAGTCCCCGACCGCCCTCGTCGAAGATCCGGGCCCGGCGCAGATGGGGCGCGGTGCTGCTCCCGTCGGACACCTCGCAGATGAGCGAGGCGTCCCGGATCAGGCGCAGCCGGATGGGATCGCCGCCGTAGCGGATGGCGTTGGTCACGAGTTCGCTGACGACCAGTTCGGTGGTGAAGGCGGCGTCGCCCAAGCCCCACTCCTCCAGCTTGGCCGAGGCGTGCCTGCGGGCATCGGCGACGACCGACGGATCGGCGGGAAGATCCCAGGACGCGTGGCGGTGGGCGTCGAGCCGGTGGGTGCGGGCGAGGAGCAGGGCGACGTCGTCGAGCGGGCTCTCCGTCAGCATCGCGCCCATGACGGTGTCGCAGGTCTCCTCGAGCGACGCCGGCGGACGGGCGAGGGTCTTGCGGAGCAGGGCGAGCGAGGCGTCGACGTCCCGCCCGTGGGCCTCGGTCAGGCCGTCTGTGTACAGGGCGAGCATGGTGCTCTCCGGCAGCTCGAACTCCGCCGCTTCGAAGGGCAGCCCTCCGACGCCCAGGGGCGGGCCACTCGGCAGGCCGAGCAGGGGCGCGGCGCCGTCGGGCCGGACGAGCACCGGTTCGGGATGGCCGGCGCTCGCCATGGTGCAGCGACCCGAGACCGGGTCGTACACCGAGTACAGGCAGGTCGCTCCCGCGACGGGCGAGCTGTCGGCGGCGTCCCCCGCCTCCTCGCGGTCCAGCTTCTGGACAAGGTCGTCCAACTGGGTGAGCAGCTCGTCCGGAGCCAGGTCCACCTCGGCCAGGGTCCGTACGGCGGTGCGCAGACGTCCCATGGTCGCCGAGGCCTGGACGCCATGACCGATGACATCGCCGACCACGAGGGCGACCCTGGCCCCCGACAGCGGGATGACGTCGAACCAGTCCCCTCCGATGCCCGCGCCCGTGGTGTTCGGCAGGTAGCGGGAGGCGACTTCCACCGCGCGCTGCCGCGCCGGCCGGCGGGGCAGCAGACTCCGCTGCAGGGCAAGGGCCGTGGCACGCTCGCGGGTGTAACGGCGTGCATTGTCGACGCACACGGCGGCGCGGGCGACGAGCTCCGCGGCCAGTTGCAGGTCGCGGTCGTCGAACGGGTCCGGAGTCCGGTGGCGGCAGAACACGGCCATGCCGAGGGTGGTGCCCCGGGCCTGGAGCGGCGCCACGATCGTGGAGTGGATCCGGTGGTCGCGCATGCTGCGGACCCGCTGCGGGTCCGCAGCGGTCCAGTCGCGCAGGGCCTCCTCGTCGACGGTGCGCCGCGCCGTCTCCCCCCGGGCCAGGGCGCGGCCCACCGCCGAGTCGCGGTCGAAGGAGTGCGTCGCCCCCAGTGGGACCACCGCTTCCGGACAGTCCTCCAGCACGGACGCCTGGGCCGCCCGGCACAAGGCGATGGTGCCCCTGCCGCCGACCGGCCGTCCTTCCTCGCCCGCGAGGACCGAGGCGAGCAGGTCGACGGCGACGAAGTCGGCGAAGTTCTCCGTGGCGAGCTCCGCGAGCTCCTCCGCGGTACGGCCCAGATCGAGCGTGCTGCCGATGCGCCGGCTGGCCTCGTTGAGGACGGCCATGCGCTGCCGCGCCCGGTACTGCTCCGAGGTGTCCTGCGAAACCATCGCCACGCCCTGGACTGCGCCCGTGTCGTCCTTCACAGGGGACAGGACGGCGACGCTCGCACCCTCCGGGCTGCCGCCGGAGAGGCAGGTCGCGTGGGTCCGGGGCTCGCCGGTCCTCAGCACCTGTTCCATGGCCTGTTCGAGGCCTTCCTCACCGCCGGCCAGGACGCCCGGCGCCACCTCGGCCGGCCGCAGACCGATCAGCTGCTCCTTCGGTCTGCCCGTCGTGCTGCACGCTGCCGTATTGGCGGCAACGAGCCGCAGGCTCCGGTCGAAGAACGTGACGGGGACGGGCAACTGCTCCAGGATCCGACGCTGCAGTTCGGGGCCGGGCAGCGCCGGATCCGGCCCGGCGCCGTCGTCCGGCCGACCGGTCACGTGTTGGGCCATCGGGTCTCCACTCGCCCTCTCGCACCGCGCCGCACACTGTCCCAGGAACCGCTCCCGGCTCTCCCAGCATGCTCCCGCGCCGCTGCCCGCTCAGCCCTCGCGCACCCGGATCACGGACCGCAGCAGATGGCAGACGACGTCCATCGCCTTC
>NZ_JBEXRZ010000193.1:0-13983 GCF_040613325.1 Streptomyces sp. NPDC006283
GCTGCCGGTGCGCCGCCCGCGGCGAGCGGGTGCTCGCCGGGCAGATGGGGCTGGACCCGGCGGACGCGGGCGCGGCAGGCGTAGCGGGCGGTGTGTGCCCGTCCTGCGGGTGCGACGCTGCCGTAGCGGGTGCCGGGACGGGCGGCGTCCGGGTTCCGGCCGCTGCCGGGGGCGCGGACGCGGCGGGAGCGCCTCCCGCTGCGGGAGCCGGGGGCGCGGTGTCTCCCGCTGCAGGGGCCGGGGGCGCAGTCTCGGCGGGCGCGGTGTCTCCCGCTGCGGGAGCCGTGAGCGCGGCCCGGGCAGGCGCAGGCTCAAAGGGCGCGGAAGGCGCGGCCTCGGCGGGCGCGCTGTCTCCCGCTGCGGGGGCCGGGGGCGCGGTCTGGGCAGGCGCAGGCTCAGAAGGCGCCGAAGGCGCGGCCTCGGCGGGCGCGCTGTATCCCGCTGCGGGGGCCGGGGGCGCGGTCTGGGCGGGTGGGGTGGGCAGGGGGAAGGTGCGGCGCGTCAGGGGGGTTGCGGGCAGGGACGCGCGGGGGGTGGTCAGGGGCGGCCAGGCCGGGGCCTCGCCTGTCAGCCAGGCCTCGAGCGCGGTGGTCTCCTCGCCGGACGCCGGGGCGCGGCGTTCCAGGATGCCGGGGCCTTCGGTGCGCACGCGCCGGGCCAGGGCGCGCAGGGCGGCCGGGGCGGTGGTGCGGTCCGCCAGGATGCCGGCGCGGGCCGGGCGGTCGGGGCGGCCCTCGCGCAGGGCGCGGGCCACCGGGCCGGTGTCCAGGTGCGGGTCGTCCTCCCAGACGGCGGCGAGTTGGTCGGCGAGGTCGGCCAGGTTCTCGGCGGTGTCCGCCGACAGCGGCAGCGCCAGGGCGGCCGCCTCGCCGCTGCCCGCCGCCGGTGCGGGGGGCTCTTCCACAACGAGGCTGCCGTAGGAGCCGCCGCCGGCGAATCCGTTGACGAGGACCCGGCGGGGTGCTCCCGGTGCGGTGCGCCAGCGGTCGGCGCCGGGCCGGGCCAGGGTCACCGCGCCTTCGGCGCCGGCGAGCGCGGGATTGAGGGCCGACGTCAGCCGGGTCGGGTACAGGGCGGGGCGGCGGAACTGTGCGACGAGCTTGCCGAGCTGCGCGAAGACCGACGCGGCCTCCAGGTGCCCGGTGTTGGGCTTGACGGTGCCCACCGGCAGCGGGGTCGCGCCGTCGTGGCCGTCCTGGTCGAACAGCCGCTTGAGGGCGGTGAACTCGAGTGCGTCGGCGAGCGCGGCGCCGGCCGCGGCGGCCTCGACGTAGCCGATGTCGGCGGGCGTGAGGCCGGCGTCGTCGAGGGCGGCGCGCATCGTCTCCTCCTGCCGCCGCGGGTCGGGGATGCCGAACTGCCGTGTGGTGCCGGAGTGCTGGAGCGCCGCGCCGCGCAGGACGGCGTGCACGGGGTCGCCGTCGGCCAGGGCGCGCTCCAGCGGTTTGAGGAGTACGGCGCCGACGCCTTCGCCGACCAGCCAGCCGCCGGCGCGGTCGGTGAAGGCGCACGAGTCGGTGTCGTCGGCGAGCAGGCCCATCTCGGACAGGACGTCGAGGTGGTCGGGGTGGAGCACCAGGTTGGATCCGGCGGCGAGGGCGGCCTCGCAGCGGCCGCTCGCCACGGCCCGGAACGCGGCCTCGACGGCGGCGAGTCCGGAGACGCAGCCGGTGTCGATCACCACGCTCGGTCCGGTCAGTCCGAAGGCGTGCGAGGTGCGGTGGGCAAGCCCGCCGCGGGTGGCGTGCGTGCTGCCGGCGGGGTGCCGGCCGGTGCGGGCGGCGACCCCGTGCAGGGCGTGGTCCTGCCACATGCTGCCGACGAACACGCCGACCGGGCCGCCGGCCGCCAGCTTCTGCGGGGTGAGCGCGGCGTCCTCGAGGCAGCGGCGGGTCACGGACAGCAGCAGCCGCTCCTGCGGGTCGATGGCGGCGCCCTCGGCGTCCTTGATGCCGAACTCCTCGGCCTCCGCGGACAGGACGTCCGTGAGGTAGCCGCCGGCCTGTGCGCCCCTCCGGCGGGCGTGGGAGCGCAGCGGTGCCCAGCGCTCGTGCGGGGCGGGCCCGGTCGCGGTGGCGCCGTCGGCCAGGAGCGTGTCGAGTTCGTCCAGGGTGCGGGCGCCGGGCAGGTCGGCGGCGAAGCCGACGACGGCGACGGCCCGCTCCCCCTCGCCCGCTCCCCCACCGCCGGCCGGTGCCGCATCCACGGCCGGTGCCGCGTCGGCGGTGGGGGCCGCGTCGACGGTGAGGGCGGCGCGGGTGGCACGGCCGGCGGGGGTGAGGGCCCCGCCCCACAGGGACAGCAGCAGTTCCTGGTCGGCGTCGAGGGCGAAGTCGCCGCGGACGGCGTCGAAGTCCATCTCGCCCACCGCGCACAGGCCAAGGCCCTGTCCGGGGGCGCCGGTCAGCAGCAGCTGGGCGATGTGTCCGGCCTCGATGGTGGAGAAGCGGGCGGCGTTGCGCTCGCCGTAGGCGGGGGCGATGGCGGCGGGGGTGGAGACGAGGAACACGCCGAACGCGGAGGCCTCGACGAGGGCGCGGTTGTGCAGGACGTGGAGGTCGGTGCCGTAGCGGGCGTCGGGCGCCAGGGCGATGAGGGACCGCTCGGCGGGGTGCAGGTAGTACAGGCCGGGGTCGGTGCCGTGGACGGCGCCGGGCGCGATGTACACGTACACCTGGACGGGGTAGAAGCCGCCGCCGGAGGGGTAGCGGCGCTTGGCGCGGCCCTCCAGTTCGCCCCAGGTGACGGTGGACAGCAGGCGGAGCAGGTCGTGCGCGGGCAGCGGGCCGTCGGCGAACTCGCGGAACGAGGAGGCGTCGAACAGGGCGCGGGCCTCGCCGGGCCCGGCGGCCGGCACCGGTATGCGGCGCATGGCCTGCGGCAGGCGCCGTTCGGCGATGCGGGCGTCCTTGAAGGCGGCCTTGGCCTTCGGGTCGAGTGCGATGCGCACATCGGCCGCCCTCGCCGCCGGGGCCACGGCGACGGCGACGGGCGTGGCCGGGGCCGCGGAGGCGACGGAGGTGACGGAGGCGGCGATGCTGCGGGGCGTGGGGCTTTGGATCAGGACGTCGACGGGGACCTGCGCGCCTGCTGCCGTCTCGATCTCCTGGGCGAGGCGGATCATCGTGAAGGAGGTGGCGCCGAGGTCGAACAGGTCGTCGTCCACGCCGACCCGCTCCACGCCCAGGACGGTGGCGGCCGTGCGGGCGACCGTCTCGGCGGTGACCGTGCCGCCGGGCGGGGCGGGCTGCGCCTGCGGGGCTGCGGGCAGGGCTGCGGCCATCAGGGCGTTGAGCGTCGGCTTGCTGATGAGCGCGTCGACGGGCAGGGCGGTGCCGGTGAGCCGCTCGATCTCCTGGGCGAGGCGGATCATGGTGAAGGAGGTGGCGCCGAGGTCGAACAGGTCGGCGTCGTCGTCGAGTTCGGTTACGCCCAGGACGGCGGCGACGGCGGTGCGGACCTGTGCACGGATCTGCCCGCCCTCAGGGGCCGGGGTACCCGCGTGGGCCGCTTGCGGGGTTGCTGCCGGGGCGGGCTGACGGGCGGGTTCGTGGACGGTGTCGCGGGCGGGTTCGGGGTGGGGCGGGGTCTCGAAGAGGCGGGCGGCGGCCTGCCGGTCGAGTTTCCCGTTCGTCGTCAGCGGCAGCCGGGCCACGAAGCAGAAGCGGCTCGGCACCAGGTAGGCCGGCAGGCTCTCGCCCAGGGCGCGGCGCACGGCGGAGACCTTCGGTTCGCCGGCCCCGGCCGCTGCCACGCACACCGCGGCCAGCACCTGCTCGCCGGACGCCTCGTCGGTGACCGGCAGGACACGCGCCTCGGCGATGCCGCTCACCGTGGTGAGGGCCGCTTCGATCTCCTCCGGTTCGATGCGCAGCCCGCGCAGTTTGAACTGGCTGTCGATCCGGCCGAGGTAGCGGATGTGCCCGTCCGGGCCGAGCAGTCCCAGATCGCCCGTGCGGTACAGGCGCGGTGAGGGGTCGCGGGTGGGGAAGGGCGAGTCGATGAACCGCTGTGCGGTCATCTCGGGCCGCTGGTGGTAGCCGAGGGCGACCTGGCGGCCGCCGATGACGATCTCTCCGGCCTGTCCGGGCTCGACCGGGCGCAGGTGTTCGTCCAGGAGGTGGATGGTGGTGTGGGCGACGGGCCGGCCGATCGGCACGGTCGGCTCGTCCCAGTCGGGGCGGCAGGCCCAGTGGGTGACGTCGATGGCGGCCTCGGTGGGCCCGTAGAGGTTGTGCAGCTGGGCGCCTGTGCGAAGGACGTCGTAGAAGTGGCGCATCGTGGCGACGGGCAGGGCCTCGCCGCTGGCGAACACGTAGCGCAGGGCGGTGCATTCGGCGGCCGTGGGGTGGCGCAGGAACATGCCGAGCACGGAGGGCACGAAGTGGGTGACGGTGACCTTCTCGTCACGCAGCAGCCGGGCCAGGTAGGCGGGGTCGGCGTGGCCGTCGGGGCGGGCGACGACGATGCAGGCGCCCGCGATCAGGGGCCAGAAGAATTCCCAGGCCGATACGTCGAACCCGTAGGGCGTCTTCTGCGCGACACGGTCGGCGGCGTCGAGGGGGAAGCGTTCCTGCATCCACAGCAGGCGGTTGGCGACGCCCTGCTGGGTGTTGCGGCAGCCCTTGGGCTTTCCGGTGGTCCCGGAGGTGTAGATCGTGTAGACGGGGTCGTCGGCGCCGAGGGTGACGGCGGGCGGTGTGCTCGGGTACGTCGCCAGCACGGCCCGGTCGGCGGGCCGGTCGAGGCAGACCAGGTGGGCGCCCGCGGCGGCGGGGACGGCGGCGTGCGCCTGGTCGGCGACGACGACGCGGGCGCCGCTGTCGTCGAGGAGGTAGCGCACGCGCTCGGGCGGGTTGGCGGGGTCGACGGGCACGTAGACGGCTCCGGCGCGCACGATGCCGACGAGCGCGGTGACCAGGTCGGGCGAGCGGTCCATGTGCACGGCGACGTGGTCGCCGGGGCGGACGCCCAGGGCGTGCAGGTGGTGGGCCAGGCGGGCGGTCCGCTCGCCGAGCTGACGGTAGGTCACCTCGTGGCCTTCGTAGCGTACGGCGGTGCGGTCGGCGCGGCCGGCGAGCCCGGACTCGAGGAGGCCGGCGAGGGTGAGGGCGCTGTTGTCGTCGACGGGGCCGACGACGCGCAGGTCGGTGTCCTCGTCGTCCTCGTCGGTGTGCCCGTCGATGTGACCGTCGGCGGTGGCGGCCGGCCCGGGCCGCGCCGCGGAGGCCGGGGGCGCGGGGAGCGCGGCAGCGGTGGGGGTGGGCGGGTAGGTGTCGGCGTCCACGTGGGCGTCGGCGGCCAGCAGGCCCTTTGGGGTGGGCGGGGCGGTGGTGAGGAACTGCCTCACCCGGCGGGCGTAGCGGTCGAACATCGCGTCCAGGCGGCGGGCGTCGAGGGTGCCGTCGGCGGCGTCCCACTGGCCGACGAGGTCGTCGCCGACGAGGAGCGGCACATGGTCGAGCGCGACCTGCGCGGTCTGCGACTGGCTGGTGCGCAAGTCCACGCCGGCCGGGTGCAGGGCCGGGTCGATCTCGGGGACGCGGGTGAAGACGACCGGCAGGCGCAGGGCGCCGCCGGAGCGGAAGACGCGGGTGCGCAGTTCACCGAGGCCGGGGCGGATGTCGGAGCGTTCGAGGTCGGTGCGCACGCGGGCCCACAGTTCGCGGGCGCGGGCGGCGAAGTCGTCGGGCAGGGTGTCGTCGAGGGTGAGCCAGGCGAGCTGGGTGAAGTCGGCGACCATGGCGGCGGCATGGGGCAGGCCGGCGGGCCGGTCCCAGGAGACGACGGTGACGGTGAAGGGCCCGCCGGCGGCGAACTCGGCGCGCAGTTCGTCGGTGTAGGCGGTGAGCAGGACCATGTCGGCGGGGACGCCGATGGCGGCCGCGCGTTCGGTCAGCTGCCGCCAGGAGCCGAGCGGGGCCTTGCGGTGGGCGCGCGGGGCGCCGGGTGCGGGGTCGGGCAGCGCCGGTCCGGGCGGCATGGCGGCGAACTTCTCGCGCCAGGCGGTGCGGGCCGCCTCGCCTGCTCGGCTGCCGGGCCTGCCGGCGAGAGACCGCAGATGGGGCCGGGGGTCGGCCGGTTGGGCAAGGACGCTGTCGTCGCCGTCGTGGAGGGCGAAGAGCTGCCCGAACAGCAGGGCGAAGCTGCGGGCGTCGGCGAGCAGAGCGTCGAGGACGACGTGCAGCACGGTGGTGCCGTCGGGCAGGGTGCTGGCTTCCAGCGCGTACAGGGGCGCGGCGCCGAGCGGGAACGCTTCGGCGCGCAGCCGTTCGCCGGTGGCGGCGAGCGCGGCCCGGGGGTCGGCGACGGCGGTGAGGTCGTGGCGGGCGATGCGGTAGCCGGCGGCGGCGTCGTGCGGCGCGACGGTGAGGGTGCCGTCGGCGTGGACGGCGGCTCGCAGCATGGGGTGGTGGGCCACGAGCCGGTTCCAGGCTCGTTCCAGGCGGTCGATGTCGTGCCGGTGGAGGTCGAACTCCTGGTAGACGCGGGTCTGGGCGCCGCCGTCGAGGCCGCCGATCCGTCCCACCAGGTAGGCGGACTGGACCTCGGTGAGCGGCACCGGCGCGTCGTCGTCGGCCGGGGCACCGTCGTCTTCGAAGGCCGCCGCCGACGCGGCCGGGGCTGCGGGGGTGGTGTGGGGCTGGGCGGCGGGGGCCGCCAGGGCCTTGGCGCCGTCGTCGGCGATCCGCTCCAGCAGCGCCCGCAGGGTGGCGAACGCGGCCCGGGTGCGGGCGGCGTCGAGGGCGGTCGGTGCGTAGTCCCACGACAGCAGCAGGGCACCGTCGCGTTCCTGGACGCAGCTTTCCAGCTGCACACCGGAGGTGAGGGTCGCCGAGGCGTCCTGGTCGATCCGGGACGCCCAGTGGGCCGGGTCGTCGGCGGCGCCCAGGGTGCTGAGGCTGCCGAGGAGGCTGGTGAAGACCATGGGGACCGCGACGCCCCGGCGGCCGGGCTCGGTCCTGGCCCGCTCGCGCAGGGCGCGCACCCCGCTGACCGCGGAGTGCTCCAGGTCCTGCCACAGCCGGCTGCGCACCATGTCCAGCCGCTGGCCCAGGGTGCCCTGCGGCGGCGGTGCCACGAACACGGAGGTGGACAGGAACGGGCCCACCACCCGTGCCACGTCCCGGTGCACGGGGCGCCGGTTGTAGGTGGTGAGCACCACCGGCAGCGGCGCGTCGCCCTCGCCCTGCACCGCGGCCGTGCACAGCGCCAGCAGCAGGGCGGTGGGGGTGGCCCGTACCTGCTTGGCCGCGGCCTTCACCCGCTCCCACCGGTCGGGCTCCAGGCGCAGCGCGAGCCGGTCGTGCGCTGCCGTGCCGGGGCCGGTGTGCCGGCCGGAGGGTGCGGCGGCCAGCGGCAGCGGCCGGTCGAAGTCGACGCCGGCGAGCTGGGTGTGCCAGTAGTCGAGGGACGCGGCCGGGAGTGGGGTCTGCCGGGCGGTGGTGACGTACTGGCGGAAGGAGATGCCCGGGGCCTTGGGCAGGCTGCCCTCGGTGTAGCGGGCGTACCACTGCTGCAGGAGCAGCGAGACGCTCGGCCCGTCGGCGATCAGCTCGTCGACGGTGAACAGCACGCGGGCGCGCTGTTGGGGCAGTTGTGCGACGCGGACGGCGAACAGCGGCCACTGGTGGGCGTCGAAGCCGGCCAGTGCGCGGTGGCGCAGCTGTTCCAGCGCCGCGGCTGCCTCGGCGGGGGCGGCGCCGGTCAGGTCGGTGCGCTCCAGGCGGTAGGCGGGCACGTGCGCGAGGACCTGCTGGCGGCCGTCGGGCAGGACCTGGGCGCGCAGCATGTCGGTGGCGGCCACCACGTCGTTCCAGGCGGCTTCCATACGGTCGGTGTCGAGGTGGTCCGTCTCGAATTCCAGATGGATCTGGGTTCCCGCGCCGGTGCCGCCGCCCAGGGTGCGGGCTGCGAGGAAGGACTCCTGGACTTCTGTGAGCGCGAACGGCTCGTAGCGGGTGTCGGGGTCGGTCTGCGGCATGGCGGAGCTCCGGTTCCCTCTGCGGTCAGGCCCGGTCGGGGGCGTGAAGGGCGGACAGGTGGGCGAGGAGTTCGTCGACGCTGAACTCGCTCAGCAGCTGGAGCGGGAGCGTCTGGCCGAACCGCTCGGTGATCTCGAAGCGGAGGTTCATCAGTCCCAGGGAGTCCACGCCGAGCTCGACGAGGGTGCGGCCGGTGTCGATGGGGCCCTCGGCGCCGGGGCCGGCGGCGAGTTCGCCGACGAGGGTGACGACGCCCGCAAGGCGCGGGTCGGACACGGCGGCAGCCGCGGGCGCGGGGGTCGTTTCGGGTGCGGGAGCCGTTTCGGGGGCTGCCGTGGCCGGTTCGGGGTCCGGGGCGGGTGGCGGGGTGGTGGTGGCCGGGTCCGGCAGCCAGCGCCGGGCGCGCAGGAACACGGACGGCGGCAGCGGCACCACCGCCGCCTTGGTGCCGGTGGGGGTGTCGAGGGTGTTCCAGTCGATCTCCCAGCCGGTCGACCACAGGTCGGCCAGCTGGTCCAGGCGTCCGGCCCGCCACAGGGTGGCGATGAGTTCGTCGGTCTCCGGCGCCTGGGCGGCCCGCTCGCGCGAGGCGGTGCCGGTGTGCAGTGCCTGGCCGGTCGGCCGCCCGTCGGCGAACGCGGCGAGGGCGTCGGCGAGTTCGGCGGCGTCGGTGGCGACGAGCGCGAGGCGGTGGTCGTGCGCCGCGCGGCCGGTGCGCAGGGCGCGGGCGAGGGCGGGCAGGTTCGTGGAGCTGCCGGGGCCGGTCAGGTGGTCGGCCAGGCGGCGGGCGGTGGCGGTGAGGTGTTCACGGCTGGGGGCGGACAGCACCACCAGCTGCGGTGTGCCGTCGTGGGCGGGCGGCGGGACGGCAGGCTCGTACTCCTCGACGATCACGTGGGCGTTGACGCCGCCGGCGCCGAAGGAACTGATGCCGGCCCGCCGCGGCATTTCCCTTCCGTCCGCGTCCCGCAGGCGGGGCCAGGAAGCGGCCTCGTGCTGCACGGTGAACCGGCTGCCGGTCAGGCGTAGTTGGGGGTTGACCGGATCGGCGTGCAGGGTCGGGGCGAGTGTCTTGTGCCGCAGCTGGAGCAGCACCTTGGTCAGGGCCGTGATGCCGGCGGCCGACTCGCCGTGGCCGACGGCGGACTTGACCGAGCCGATCGAGCACGGCACACCGGCCGCGGCGCCGTGGCCGTAGGCGTCCTCCAGGGCGGCGAGTTCGACGGGGTCGCCGAGTTCGGTGCCGGTGCCGTGGGCTTCGATCACGTTGACGCTCGCCGCGTCGACCCCCGAGCGGCGCAACGCCTCGCGCAGGACGCGGGCCTGTGCCCGGGGGCTGGGCGCGGTGAAACCGTTGGTGCGGCCGCCGTGCGCGACGGCGGTGCCGCGGACGAGGGCGTACACGGTGTCACCGTCGGCCAGTGCCCTCGAGAGCCGCTTGAGAACGACGGCCCCGGCGGCCTCGCCCGGGCCGAAGCCGGCGCCGCCGGCGCCGAAGCTGCGGCACAGGCCGTCCTCGGCGAGGAATCCCGACTGGCGCAGCATCCGGAACCGGGACGGGTGCAGGTAGAGGTTGACGCCGCCGACCAGGGCGGCGGCGCACTCGCCGTTCCGCAGCGCCTCGACGGCCTGGTGCACGGCGACGAGGGAGGACGAGCAGGCGGTGTCGACGGGCTGGCTGGGGCCGCGCAGGTCGAGAAGGTAGGAGAGCCGGTTGGGCAGCGACCAGTAGTGGCCGGAGGGCATGTCGCGCTCGCCGGCCGCCCAGCGCTCGGCGCCGAGGAGCGGGTAGTCGGCGGAGGTGATGCCGGCGAAGACACCGACGCTGCGGGGTTCGCCGTCGGGTGCGGTGAGCGCGTCGAGCCGGGCGCCGGTCAGGGAGGCGTCCTCCATCGCCTCCCAGGCGACCTCGAGGAACAGCCGCTCCTGGGGGTCGGTGAACGCGGCCTCGCGGGCGGACAGTCCGAAGAATGCCGCGTCGAAGGCGTCGACGCGGTCGAGGAAATGCCCCTTGGCCCGGACGCCGCCGCTGTCGGCCCACCGGTCGGCGGGCAGGTCGCCGACGGTGTCCTTGCCGACGAGGAGGTTCTCCCAGAAGGCGTCCGGACTGTCGGCGCCGGGGAAGCGTCCGGCGAGACCCACGACGGCGAACGCCTCGTCCACCGCCCCCTCGCCGCCCGGCCCCTCGCCGCCCGGACCCTCGCCGCCCGGACCGGAAACGGCAACAGCCGTGGGAGCGGCAACGGCCGCGGGAGCGGGGGGCGTTGCACCGACGGGTGCGGATGCGGGGCGGGCGGTGGCCTCTTTGGGGCGCGCGCGGGCGAGGTGGTCCGCGAGGTCGTTCACGTCGCGCAGGCCGAACAGGGCGTCCGGGCCGATCGGTGCGATACGGCTGCTCAGTTTCGAGGCGAGGGTGCGGATCATCACCGAGTCCAGGCCCAGCGCCTCCAGCGAGGTGCGCGGGCCGATCGCGTCGAGGGCGTGGCCCAGGGTCTCGGCGACGGTGCGGGCGACCAGCGCCACCAGGTCCCGGTCCGCTCCCCGCGACCCGGCCGCGGCCACGGATACGGGTGCGGCGGCGGGTGCGGGTGCGGAGGCGGGGCGGGACGGCCGGGGCTCGGCCGGCTGGGGCAGCAGGTGGATTTCTTCCAGGTGGCGGTGCCAGGCGTCGGCCCTGCCGTGGAAGAGGGAGACGACGCTCGGCCCGTCGCCGCCCAGCAGCCGCTGCAGTGCGCGGGCGCCGAGGTGGGCGGGCAGCGGGACCATGCCGACGCGTTCCTCGACCACCTGCCGGACCGGCTCGGGGATCGTCATGCCCGGCACGTCCCACAGCGGCCACTGCACCGACAGGGTGCGTCCGTGCCGCTTTCCGGCCGCGACGCGGGCGGCGCGCTGTTCGGCGAAGGCGTCCAGGAGCCCGTTGGCGTAGGCGTAGTCGCACTGGCCGATGTTGCCGGTGACGGCCGCGACCGAGGAGAAGAGGGCGAAGACGTCCAGCGGCAGGTGGGCGGTGGCCTCGTCCAGCGCGGTGGCGCCGGCCGCCTTGGGGGCCAGGACCTGGGCCACGTCGTCGGTGTGCTTGCGCAGCAGGTAGGCGTCGCGGACGACGCCGGCCGCGTGGAAGACGCCGTGGAGTGCGCCTTCGTGGCCGAGGATGTCGCGGACGAGTGCGGCGGCCGCGCCGGGGGCGGTGATGTCGGCCTGGACGTAGCGCACCGCGGTGCCGGCGGGTCGCTGTGCCTGGTCGAGGTCGGCCCACGGGGTGCGGCCGCACACGACGACGCGGGTGCCGGGGGTGGCGGTGAGCCGGCGGGCGAGGTCGCGTCCGATGCCTCCCGTGCCGCCGGTGATCAGGTAGACCCCGTCGGGGCGGGGGGTCCAGGCGTCGGTGGGCAGGTCGGCCGGGTGCAGGACGCGGCGCTTCCTGCGGCCCTCGCGCAGGTCGGCGAGGTGGCCGAACTCGGCTTCGGGGGCGGCCAGTTCAGCCTGGATGCGGGGGGCGGCCAAGGCGCCGTCGTCGTCGACGAGGAGGGCGCGGCCGTCGATGCGGGGGTTCTCCTGGCGCAGGCTCTGCAGCAGGGCGCGGGCCGCGTCGGCGCGCAGGGGGTCGGTGGTGACGGCAAGGAGGGTGATGCGCTGGGTGCGGAAGGCCGCCAGCACCCGGCGCAGTGTGTCGAAGGCGGCCACGTCGTCGGCGGTGTCGTCGCCGGCGAGGCGCAGCACGAGGGCGACGGAGGCGGGCGCGGTGTCCTGCAGCGCCGCCAGGCCGCGGGCCGGGTCGTGCGCGCCCAGGGCGGCGGCCAGGTCGCCGGCCCGGTCGTGCGCGAGGAGCGCCGTTGCGGGCGGCTGCCGGTCGGGCAGCGGGGCGTCCTGCCAGCCGGGCGTGTACAGCACCAGTGCGTCGAGGAGGCCCTGCTGCGGGTCGCCGGCGGCCGGGACGGCGTAGTGGCGGTCGGTGGCGAAGGCGTAGCCGGGTGCGGGGATCGTGCGGGCTTGTGCGGGCGGGCAGATGCGGGCCCAGTCGACCGGGTGGCCCGCCACGTAGCGGCGGGCCGTGTCACGGCGCGGGTCGGGCTTGTCGTCATGGGGGTGGTGCCCGGTGGGTTCGATGCGGCGTTCGTCGTCCTGCCCGGCGGCGAGCCGGTCGAGGGAGTCGAGGAGTTCGTCCCGGTCGGCGACCAGGAGCGCCACCCGGTGGCGGTGGTGGTCGCGGGCGCAGGCGAGGGTGTGGGCGAGGTCGGTGAGGGCGGCGTCGGCGCCGGCGGGTGAGCGCAGCCAGCGGGCGAGTTCGGCGGCGCGGGCGGCCGGGGCGGTGGGGCGGCGGCCCGACAGGGGCACGGTCACCGGCCGGTCGGCGGTGGTGGTGGGGGCGGTCGGTGGGGCCTGTTCGACGACGACGTAGGCGTTGGTGCCGCTGAATCCGAAGGAGCTGACGGAGGCGCGGCGGGGCCGCCCGCCGGGGGTGGCGGGCAGGGTGCGGCGCTCGGTGGCGACGGTGAAGGGCCCCTCGTCGAAGGGGATGGCCGGGTTGAGGGTGTCGGCGGTGCAGTGCAGGGACGGCGGGATGTGGCCGGTGCGTACGACGCCGATGGCCTTGAGCAGGCCGGCGAGGCCGGCGGCGGCGGAGGTGTGGCCGACGTTGCCCTTGACCGAGCCGATCGGGACGCTGCCGGGCGGCAGGCCGGCGGGGGCGAACACCCGGTTGAGTGCGGTGACTTCGATGGGGTCGCCGAGGGGTGTGCCGGTGCCGTGGCACTCGACGTAGTCGATGCCGGAGGCCTCGAGGCCGAAGCGGTGCAGGGTGTCGGCGACGAGGCGGGCCTGGGAGGCGGCGCTGGGGGCGGTGATGCCGTTGGTGCGGCCGTCCTGGTTGAGGCCGCCGGCGCGGATGACGGCGTGCACGGGGTCGCCGTCGGCGCGTGCCCGCGACAGGGGTTTGAGGACCACGACGGCGCAGCCCTCGCCGGGGACGATGCCGTCGGCGGCGGCGTCGAAGGGGCGGCAGCGGCCGGTGGGCGAGAGCATCCCGGCGCGGCTCATGAACACGTGCGGCAGTTCGGTGAGGTAGAGGGTGACGCCGCCGACGAGCATCATGTCGGCTTCGCCGAGCCACAGTGACTGGCAGGCCTGGTGGAGGGCGACGAGCGAGGACGAGCAGGCCGTGTCGACGGTGACGGCGGGGCCTTTGAGGTCGAGGTGGTAGGCGATGCGGGCGGCGAGGAGGGAGTTGGAGTTGCCCTGCATGACCTGGGCGAGACGGGCGTGTTCGCTGGTCCGCTCGATGAGGTCCTGGTAGTCGTTCATCATGACCCCGGCCTGGACGCCGCAGCGGGTGCCGGCGAGGTCCGCGGTGCGCTGCCCGGCGTGCTCGAGGGCGCGCCAGGCCTCCTGGAGGAAGAGGCGGGCCTGCGGGTCGGTGAGTTCGGCCTCGCGGGGCGGCATCTTGAAGAACTCGGCGTCGAACCGGTCGACGTCGTCGACGAACGCGCCCCACTTGGACACGGACTTGCCCTCGGCCTCGGGGTCGGGGTCGTAGTGGTCCTCGATCCGCCACCGCTCGGCGGGCACCTCGGTGACGAGGTCGTCGCCGTCGATGAGCCGCTGCCAGAACGTGTCGGCGTCACCGGCCCCCGGAAAGCGGGCGCTGTACCCGATGACGGCGATGGCCTCCCGCTCGCCGCCCGCGGGAACGGTCGCCGCGGCTGGTGCTCCGGCCGCCGGTCCCGGCGCGGCCGGTGGCCGGTTCGCCGAACCCGGTACCGGGGCCTCGCCCCGGCCGGACGCGGCGCTGTCCCCTGCCGCCGCCCGCAGCAGCGCCGCCGCCTGAGCGCGGTCCACGCTGCCGGCCGTCGCCTGGGCGGGGCTGACCGCGTCGCGGGCCGCGGGCACCGGGGCCGCGCCCCTTCTTGACGAAGCGGCGTCCGACGTAGCGCTTCTTCCCTGAGGCTCGGGGGATGGGTGCCGATCCGGCGTATGCCTTCAGGGACCGGGCGTCGCT
>NZ_JBEXRZ010000194.1:0-13923 GCF_040613325.1 Streptomyces sp. NPDC006283
GGGGGTGTTGGGGGGGGGGGGGGGGCCGGGCCGTGGGGGGGCGGCACCGGGACCGGGACCGGGACCGCGGCCCGGCAAGGCGGTGGCCTGTTCTGTGCCACGCTGGAGTCCTGCTCCAGGGGTGAGGTGGACGAGCGTGGTCGAAGGGCGGTGGCGCAGGGCGGGCAGTGCCCTGGTCCGTGTGGTCGTCGTGTGGGTGGTGTCGACCCTGACGATGCTGGCGCTCGCCGGGCTGCTGCCCGACTTCCGGCTCCAGTCCGGCGACGGCGACAGCATCACGCGGACCGCGATCACGGCCGCGTGGGGCGCGGGTGCGTTCGGTCTTCTCACGGGCCTGGTGTGGCCCGTCGTCGTACGGGCCCTGCTGCTCGTGCCGGCCCTGGTGCTCGGCCTGCTGGTGTTCTTCCTCAACGGCTCGCTGCTGCTGATCGCCCTGTGGCTGATCCCCGACGACCGTGGCACGGCCAACCCCGAGACCGCGGTCGTCGTCGCCGCCGTGATGTCCGCGGTCGCCTCCGCGACCTCCACCGCTCTCGCCGTTCGCGACGACAACGCCTACCGGCGCCGGCTCTACCGGCTCGCGCACCGGCGCGGCCGCGGTGCGGCATCCCGGGACGGCAGGTCGGGGCCGCCAGGCACGCTCTTCCTGCAACTCGACGGCGTCGGCTACGAGGTGCTGCGGACCGCCGCGGAAAGCGGTGTGATGCCGACCGTCGCCGGCTGGGCCGGCGTCACACACCGGCTGACCGCCTGGCGCACCGACTGGTCGAGCCAGACCGGCGCCAGCCAGCTCGGCATCCTGCACGGCTCCAACCACGACGTTCCGGCCTTCCGCTGGTACGAGAAGGACAGCCGCCGGATCATGGTGAGCAACCGGCCGGCGAGCGCGGTGGAACTGCAGCGGCGGGCCATCGAGCACACCGGCGACGGCGGGTTGCTGACGCTCGACGGCGCGAGCCGGGGCAACCTCTTCAGCGGCGGCGCGGACCAACTGGCCCTGGTGCTGTCCATGGCGGCGAGGCGCGGCAGGGCCAACCGCTCGCGGGCGGGCTATTTCGCGTACTTCTCCGACCCCGCGAACGCGGTGCGCACCGCGGTGTCCTTCGTCGCCGAAGTGGGCCGCGAAATCGGGCAGTCGATCCGTGCCCGGCTCCGCAAGGACACCCCGCGCGTCGGCCGTGGCGGGCTCTACCCGTTCATCCGGGCGTTCGCGACCGTCGTCGAACGCGATGTGGTGGTCGCCGCGGTGATCGGGGACATGCTCGCCGGGCGCAGAGCCGTCTACGCCGACCTGGTCGCCTACGACGAGGTGGCGCACCACTCGGGGCCGGACAGCGCGGACGCGCAGGCGGTGCTCGAGCGGCTGGACCGCTCCCTCGCGCTGCTCGCCAAGGTCGCCGAGCATGCGCCACGCACCTATCGGATCGTGCTTCTGTCCGATCACGGCCAGAGCCCCGGCGAAACGTTCGAGGGGGCGTACGGGCTGACCCTGAAGGACCTGGTGCGCGCGGGGTGCGGGCTGCCGGTGCCGCGGCGGGCGGAGCGATCCAAGAGCGGCGCCGAGGCGCGCGGCGCGGCGCGTGACGCGTTGCGGACCGCGCTGCACCGGCAGCCGGCGCCGTCCGGCGAGGAGGAACGTCCCGCGTCGGGGTCCGATCCGATCGTGCTGGCCTCGGGGAACCTCGCCCTGATCTCCTTCCCCGACGTGCCGTACCGCATGAGCCGCGAGGAGATCGGCCGCCGTCATCCCGCGCTGCTCACGACGCTCGCCGATCATCCGGGCATCGGGTTCCTGCTGGTTCGCAGCGAGGAGCACGGCTCGGTGGTGCTCGGCGCCGAAGGAGCCGAGGTGCCCGTGGACGCGCTGAAGGACGACGACGGTCCGCTGGCCGGCTTCGGCCCGGGCGCGGCCGACGCCGTGCGCCGTACCGACTCGTTCCCGCATGTCGCGGACATCATGGTCAACTCGATGTACGACCCAAGAACCGGTGTGGTGCACGCCTTCGAGGAGCAGATCGGGTCGCACGGGGGCCTTGGCGGCGAGCAGTCGCAGGCCTTTCTGCTGTCGCCGTTCGAGTTGTCGCCGCCGACCCGGCCCGGTGCCGAGCTGGTCGGCGCGGAGCAGGTGCACCAGGTGCTCAGGCGCTGGCTGCGGGAGGGTGACGGGCCGCAGGTCCCGATCGGTCCGGCGCAAGCTTCCCGGCCGGTGCAGGTTTCCCGGCCGGAGAGCA
This sequence comes from Streptomyces sp. NPDC006283, assembly GCF_040613325.1. Taxonomy (NCBI): domain Bacteria; kingdom Bacillati; phylum Actinomycetota; class Actinomycetes; order Kitasatosporales; family Streptomycetaceae; genus Streptomyces; species Streptomyces sp. NPDC006283. The sequence goes on from NZ_JBEXRZ010000194.1 coordinate 2,232, forward strand.
AAGCGGAAGAAGGAATTCCGGTTGATGGTGGTGCCACACAGGACAAATAGATGTGATTTTGTACAGCCTCTTCCGTGCCGGAACATGTCCCGGTTCCCCGACACCCTCGTGCACGACAGAAGAGGCCGCACCCCCATGATCACGCAAGAAGTACAGAGCCGGCATGCCCGCAGGTTCGGGCTGCCGATCGCCACCGCTCTGGTCATGGGCAACATCATCGGCGGCGGCATCTTCCTGCTCCCCGCCTCCGTCGCCCCGTTCGGCACCGTCAGCCTCGTCGCGTTCGTCGTCCTCACCGTCGGCGCGATCGCGCTGGCCCTGGTCTTCGGCCGGCTCGCCGAGCAGCACCCGCACACCGGCGGCCCCTACGTCTACGCCCGCGAGGCGTTCGGTGACTTCGCCGGCTTCCTCGCCGCCTGGTCGTACTGGATCACCACCTGGGTCTCCAACGCGGCGCTCGCCGTCGCCGCCGTCGGCTACCTCGACGTACTGATACCCGTGCACCACTCCCTGACGGCCACCGTCGCTGCCGCGCTCGTGCTGCAGTGGCTCCCCGCGCTCGCCAACCTCGCCGGCACCCGCTACGTCGGAGCCGTCCAGCTCGTCGCCACGGTCCTGAAGTTCCTGCCGCTGATGCTCGTCGCCGTCGGCGGCCTGTTCTTCTTCGACACCGACAACCTCGGGCCCTTCCAGGCCGGTGACCACGGGGTGGCGGGCGCGGTCTCGGCGTCGGCGGCGATCCTGCTCTTCAGCTACCTCGGGGTGGAGTCCGCGGCCGTCAGCGCCGGCGAGGTACGCGACCCCGCGCGCAACGTCGGCAGGGCCACCATCCTCGGCACCGCCGGAGCCGCCGCCGTCTACCTCCTGTGCACCCTTTCGGTCTTCGGCACCGTCCCCCACGACGAACTGATGGGCTCCACCGCTCCGTTCACCGACGCCGTCGACGCCATGTTCGGCGGCACCTGGGGCGGCACGGCCGTCGCCTGCGCGGCCCTGGTCTCCATGGTCGGCGCGCTCAACGGCTGGACGCTGCTCAGCGCCCAGACGCCGTACGCCGCGGCCAAGGACGGGCTGTTCCCGAAGGCCTTCGCGACCAAGCGGCGCGGAGTGCCGACCGTCGGTGTCCTCGTCACCGTCGTCCTCGCCTCGCTGCTGACGGTCTACAACTACACCGCGGGCACCGAGGGCGTCTTCGAGATCCTCGTTCTCGTCACCACCTTCACCGCCACCGTGCCCTACCTGCTGGCGAGCGCCGCCCAGATCTTCCACCTGGTGTCGGGCCAGTCGCACCGGGTGAACCGCCGCCGCCTCGTGCGCGACTCGGTCCTCGCGGTCCTCGCCTGCGCCTTCTCCATGTGGCTGGTCGCCGGCTCCGGCTACGCCGCCGTCTACCAGGGCGTGCTCTTCCTCTTCGCGGGTGTGCTGGTGTACGCCTGGATGTCGGCCCGCAAGATCAGAGCGGGTGCCTAGGACAGGGAGACGGGCCATGCGTGCGGTGGTGTTCGACGAGTTCGGCAAGCGGCCCGAGGTCCGGGAGGTTCCGGAACCGGAACCGTCCCACGACGGCGTTGTCATCAAGGTCGAGGCCTCGGGCCTGTGCCGCAGCGACTGGCACGGCTGGATGGGGCACGACGCCGACATCCAACCGCCGCACGTGCCCGGCCACGAACTCGCCGGGGTGGTCCACGCGGTGGGCGCGGGCGTGACCACCTGGCGCGGGGGAGAGCGGGTCACCGTGCCGTTCATCTGCGCCTGCGGGCGGTGCGCCGCGTGCGCACGCGGCGCGCAGCAGGTGTGCGAACGTCAGGAGCAGCCGGGCTTCACCCACTGGGGCTCCTTCGCCGAGTACGTTCCCGTCCACCACGCCGACACCAACCTCGTGGCGCTGCCGGACGCGATGCCGTTCTCCACCGCCGCGAGCCTCGGCTGCCGCTTCGCCACCGCGTTCCGGGCCGTCGTCGGCCAGGGACGGGTGCGGCCGGGCGAGTGGGTCGCCGTCCACGGCTGCGGCGGAGTGGGCCTCTCCGCCGTGATGATCGCCGCCGCGAACGGTGCCGGCGTCGTCGCCGTCGACGTCTCGCCAAAGGCACTGGAGTTGGCCCGTACCCTCGGCGCGGCGCTGTGCGTGGACGCCTCCGCGCTCCCGGAAGGCGGGGTCCCGGCGGCGATCCGCGACGCGACGGGTGACGGCGCCCACCTCTCTCTGGACGCCCTGGGCTCGCCGGTGACCTGCGTCAACTCCGTGCAGAGCCTGCGCAGGCAGGGCCGGCATGTGCAGGTCGGCCTCCTGCCGACGGGCGTCCACCTGCCGATGGACCGGGTCGTGGCCCTCGAGCTGGAGATCCTCGGCAGCCACGGCATGGCGGCGCACGCCTACCCCGAGATGATGGCCATGGTCGCCACCGGGGCCCTGCGACCGGATCTTCTCGTCACGAAGGAGATCGGCCTCGACGAGGTGCCGGACGCCCTGACGGCCCTCGGAGCGGCCTCCGGCACCGGAGTCACCGTGATCACCCCGGGCGCGTGACCGGCCCCGGCCGAGGGCCGGGGCCGGGGGCGAGAGGACGTGGTCACCGTGTGACGACCGGCCGGAAGGCGTCCCGCACGTCGGACTTGGCGGTGGAGACGAACTCCTCGCCGCCCGGCCCGAGGTCGGTCGGGCCGTAGTACTCGTAATACAGGACGCTCGGGCAGCTCTTGCCGCTGATCTGCACCTCGCGCGCGTCGACGCGCTTTCCGGTGCGCAGTTCGTAGACCTTGAGCGGGATCTTGACCTTGTGGAAGGTCACTGAGTGGGGGAGGTACTCGGACAGGTCGTTCTCGTAGTAGCACGTCTCGACGGCTGCTCCGTTCTCCGCCGCGTCCGCGCAGACCACGAGCGCGGCCTTGGCCGGGTCGCCGGTGCGCCAGTCGCCGGGGAGTTGGTCGGTGTACTCGGTGTCGCCGAGGAACAGCACGCGGTTGACCCCCTTGCGGTACGGCGGGGCGCCGCTGTACTTGGCGGGCGTGTCGCAGTACCCGGACTCAGCGTCGATCGTGTCGTCCACCAGGCTGCGTACCTTGTTCAGTTCGATGGCGCGGGTGGCCTTCTCCACACCGCCGCGTGCCTCGCCCGAGCGTGCGTCGTCCGGGTATACGTCGAGGAAGCGCTGGTAGTGCGCCCGCGCCCGCTGCCAGTCGTCCTCGTCCATCAGGTCGTCGCCGCATCCCACCAACGCGGCGGGTTGAGTACGCGTCGCGGTGTCGGCGGACCGGTCCAGCACGTCACGGGAGGGCTCGCGGTTGCGGAGCCAGTCGGTGATGCCGGCGGTGTCGCAGGGGTCCTTGGTGGGCAGCCCGCGGAGGAAGGTGTCCAGGACAGTCTTGACGGACTGCTCGTTGCCGGGCTTCTTCAGGACCCCGGCGAGGATGCCGAAGCCCCGCTCCAGGTTTTCGGTGTTCCCGTTCCGTCCGGCGTCGGCGAGCGTGGACGCGGCCCTCTCCAGCCGGTGGCACGCCTCCACCACCGCGTCGCCGGGTTCGACCAGCGGTGCGCCGGCCAGGCGGTGTCCGAACCACACCTCGTCCTGCGCGGACACGGCCGCCTCGCAGTCGCCGCGCTCGCGGGCCTCGTTCACGCGGTCCTCGATCCCGTATGCGTCGACGCGCAGCAGCGCGGCGGTCAGCAGCATCGTGACCGTGACGGCGAGCGTGCCCGCGCGCTGCCCGCGTCGTACGGTGTGCTCCGCGCGCCGGCGTGCCAGGAACCAGCCGTGGGCGATGCCGGCCGCCCACCACAGAAGCAGCAGAAGCTCGCACCAGGTCGCGGCGGCCGAGGCGGTGAGGTCGAGGAGCACGGCCGTGCCGAGCGCGGCGAGTGCGGCCAGCCGCCGGTGGCCGAGCAGCAGATATCCGATGCCGAGCAGCGAGGCGTTGCCGAGTGCCGCCGCCACCGGGTCGCACGGCACCGGTGCCCTGGGCGGCCCGGCAGCCCCCGGCGGCCCGTCGGGCGGCCGGTACGCGTCGTGTTCGTCCGTCGGGTGGTCCATGGGTGATCACCCCTGCGGTGAGGTGGGCGCCGGGCTGCGTACGGAGAACCAGTGGCGGCCGCGCTCGCCGCACACCACCCACAGGGCCGCCACATCGATGCCGGCGATCACGAAAACCGCGAGGCTGGGAGCCCCGGCGGCCAGCGAGCCGAGGAAACCGACGACCGTCGAGAACGCCACGAAGGCCAGGCACACGATGAGGACCACACGGACCCAGGTGCGGCGTTTTCGAGCCAGTACGACGCAGACGACCTGGAGCGCCGCCAGCCCCCAGCAGAACAGCGCCACGAACCAGGCCACGCCCGTCGGCACGAGCAGGTCCTGCCCGTGCTCCTGTTTGCTCTGGTTCTCCTCGAGGACCGCCCAGCCGCCGAAGACCGTTCCCAGCGCGTGTGCGGCGACCACCACGAGGACGAAGACGAGGGCCCCGGGCATGCGGGCCGGTTCGGACGTCTCCGGCGGACGGGACGGACCGGGCTGATACGGGGAGCTCTGCATCGCGATCACCTCACACCTTTGTTGTCCGGCAGGTCGTGGTCCCGGGCCCGGTCCGGTGCCGCAGCGCCCGACCCCACGGCGGGGTGCCGAGCGCGAAGTAGTCCATCCATGACTCTCCTTCAGTGCGTCGCGCCTCTGCGGACACGCGGCGGGTCCGAGCCCACCCCCGTTCGCCGGGCTCGGACCGCGCCATGGCCGTCCTGGCCATGTCCCTCGGGTATTCGACCGCCGTACACCGTTGTTCAGCAGGTCCTCTTTCGGTGCTGAACAACTCGGACCGGACGACGCACCGGACGAACCGGTCGGGAGGAAGCGTGGAGATCGAGTGAACGCCCGTGGCCCGCCTGCCGATACGCCGGAAGTTCGATTGCGACCCCTCCCTGCCACTACCTACCGTGGGCGCCCGGGTGGACGCGCTGGGTGATGGCCCGGCGGCGTCCGGGTGGACGAGGACGGGGCGGACACGTGTCGGGACAACCAGGGCCGGGGCGCACCGAAGGCGAGCTGGATCCGGAGGCAGGACCGGTGCCGCGGTTCGCGGCCGCGCTGCGCGCCCTGCGCGAGTCCGCGGGGAAGCCCACGTACCGGGCGATGGCCCAGCGGGCACAGTACGGGGTGACCACCCTGTCGCAGGCGGCGGCCGGGAAGCACCTGCCCACCCGCGCGGTGACGCTCGCCTACGTGAAGGCATGCGGCGGCGACGTGATCGAGTGGGAGCGGCGCTGGTGTGAGGCGTCTGCAGAGTCGGCCGCCGAGGCCGCCGACGACGAGACCTCCCGGCCGCCGTACCGCGGCCTCACCCGGTTCGAACCGGGCGACGCCGAACTGTTCTTCGGTCGGAGCCGGCTCGTGGAGCGGCTGACCGAGCTGAACCGCAAGCACCGGTTCACCGCCGTCTTCGGCCCCTCCGGCAGCGGCAAGTCCTCGCTGCTGCGCGCCGGTCTGATCCCCCGGCTGCGGACCTTGCGTGCCTGCGAAGGCGGCGAGGACCGTGACGCCGCTCCCGCGGCCGTACGGATCCTCACGCCCGGAGCGGACCCGCTGCGTACGCACGCCGACCGGCTCATACCCGTACCCGACACCGATGCCGACACCTGGCTGATCGTCGACCAGTTCGAGGAGCTGTACACCCTCGGTGCCGACCCGGCCGACCGGGACACCTTCATCGACCGCCTCGTCGCCGCCACCGACGCCGACAGCCGTCTGCGCGTGGTGGTCGCGGTGAGGGCGGACTTCCTCGGCCGCTGCGCCGAACACCCAGGCCTCACCGCAGCGTTGCAGGACGCCACGCTGCTCGCCGGGCCGATGAGCCGCGCGGAGCTGAGAGAGGCCGTCGTCCGCCCGGCTGCCACGGACGGCCTGATCGTCGAACGCGCCCTCACCGACCGCCTCCTGGACGAGGTCGAGGGCGCACCGGGCGGACTGCCGATGATGTCGCACGCCCTGCTGGAGACCTGGCGCCACCGCAGCGGCCGCGTCCTGACCGTGACCGCGTACGAGGCGGCCGGCGGGCTGCACGGCGCCGTCGTCCGTACGGCCGAGCAGGTGTACCGCGAACTCACCGCGCCTCAGGGGGAGCTGGCCCGCCGTATCCTGCTCCGCCTCGTCGCCCCCGGTGACGGCACACCCGACACGCGTCGCCCCACCGAGCATGCGGAGCTCGACTTCGGTGGCCCCGCCGACACCCGAGTCGTCCTGGAACGCCTGGTCCGCGCCCGCCTCATCACCTTCGACGACGGCACGGTCGACCTCGCCCACGAAGCCCTCATCACTGCCTGGCCCCGACTGCGCCGATGGATGGACGCCGAACGCGACAGGCTTCGCGTCCACCGCTCGCTCACCGAGGCGGCCCGCACCTGGCAGGAACTCGGCAGGGAGAACGCCGCGCTCTACGCCGGCTCACGTCTGGACGCCGCCCGCGACGCCTTCCCGCAGGACGCCGCCCGTGGGGACACCGCGAGGTCGCGTCGTGCGACTCCGAAGGACCGACGCGGCAACGAACTCACCCCACTGGAGCGGCAGTTCCTCACCACCTCGCTCCGGCGTCGACACCACGCCGCGCTACTGCGGCGTACGGTCCTGGCCGTACTCGCCGCGCTCAGTCTCCTCGCCACCGGCACCGCGGTCGTCGCCCTCCAGGCCCGTGTCACTGCGCAGGCCGAACGGGACGACGCCGTCTTCGGCCGGCTCACTGCCGAGGCCGACCGAATCCGCGACACCCGGGCCGGGGTGGCCGCCCGGCTCGACGTGGCCGCGTACCGCATGCGCTCCACCCCGGACCTGCGGACCCGGCTGGCCTCGGATGCGGGGCGGACGCTGGCCGGCCGGCTGCAGGGCCACGACGGTATCGCCAGCTCCGTGGCGTACGCGCCCGACGGCCGCACCCTCGCGAGCGGCGGCCACGACGGCTCGGTCCGGCTGTGGGACACGGACACGGGCAGACCGCTGGGCGAACCGTTGCGCCTGCGTACGGGACCGGTGGGCGCGGTCGCCTTCGCCCCGTCGGACGGCGACCTGCTGGTGGCCACGGGGAAAGGCGGCGGCATCCAACTGTGGGACGTGCGCGACCGGTTGCCTCCTCGCGCCCTCGGCCGGCCGCTCGTGAGCCACGACGAGAAGAACGTCGTCACCGCCGCGTTCGCCCCCGACGGCCGGACGCTCGCCACTGCCGGCGACGACGGCACCGTACGGCTGTGGGACGTGATCGACCCGGCCCGGCCCGCGCCGATCGGCGCGCCCGCCGCGGCCGACGCGCGCAGTGTCCGCGCCGTCACGTTCGCTCCGGACGGGGAGACTCTGGCCACGGCCGGCTACGACGGCACCGTGCGGATGTGGCGGTACGGCGAGAAGGCCGGGACCGGGATCGCACCGCTCGGCAAGCCGCTGCGTGAACACACCGCTCCCGTCTGGACGCTGGCCTTCTCCCCGGACGGCAAGACGCTGGCCACGGCCGGCTTCGACGAGACCGTACGGCTGTGGGACGCGTCAGACCCGGGCCGCGTGCAGCCGCTGGGCGAACCGCTCACCGGGCACACCGCCCCCGTCATGTCGGTGGCGTTCAGTCCCGACGGCGATACCTTGGCGACCGCCGGCGAGGACGACCGGCCCCTCCTGTGGAACGTGGCCAACCCCGCCTACCCGAAGCAGCTCGGTGAGCCGCTGACCGGCCATACGGAGGCCGTGTGGGAGGTGGCCTTCAGCCCCGACGGCCGCACCCTCACCAGCGCCGGCGCCGACGGCAGCGTCCTCCTGTGGCACCGGCCGCCGACCGTCCTCACCGACTTCACCAACCCGCTCACCGCGGTCGCCTTCAGCCCCGACGGCCGCCTGCTTGCGGTGGCCAGCACCGATGACGGGCTGATCCGGCTGTGGGACGTACGCCGCCCGGACCACCCGCGCCGGATCCCGCGGACGCTCGGCCACGAGGAAGCGGTGGCGGCCGTCGCGTTCGCCCCGGACGGCCGGACGCTGGCCGGCGGTTCGAAGGACGGAACCGTACGCCTGTGGGACCTCTCCACGCCCGAACGTCCCGCCCCGCTGGGCGAACCGCTGCGCGCGCACGACGACGGCGTCCTCACGGTCGCGTTCTCGCAGGACGGCCGCACGCTGGCCACCGGCGGCGAGGACGACACGGCGCGGCTGTGGGACGTACGGCGACCGGACCGCGTACGGCCGCTCGGTGAACCGCTGCGCGGCCACGGGGACGCCGTCACCTCCGTGGCCTTCGCACGGGACGGCCGCACGCTGGCCACCGGCAGTGAGGACAGCACGGCGCGGCTGTGGCACGTGGGCGACGGGGCGCGGGCACGGCCCGCGGGCGTTGCCCTCACCAGGCACGAACAGGCGGTCAACGCGGTGGCCTTCGCCCCGGACGGGAAGACACTGGCGACAGGCAGCGACGACCGTACGGTCCGGCTGTGGGACGTGCAACGAGCGGACGACGTACGTCCGTTGGGGAAGAAGCTGGCCGAGCACCGCGGGGCGGTCAGGGCGCTGGCCTTCGCCCCGGACGGCAGGACACTGGCGACCGGCAGCGGCGACCACACGGTCCGCCTGTGGGCCGTGACCGACCCGGCCCGTGCCGAGCCCTACGGCCAGGAACTCACCGGCCATCTCGACACCGTCACCTCCGTGGCGTTCAGCCCGGACGGCGACACCCTCGCCTCCGTCGGCTACGACCTGACGGCCCGGGTGTGGACCCTGGACGCGGACCGTGCGGCGGCCCACGTCTGCGACCGTACCGGTGGCGTCCTCACCCGCGCCGAATGGGAGGAGCACCTGCCGCAGCTCGGGTACCAGGACATGTGCGAGGAGCGTTAGGAGGGGGCTTCACGCCGGCTCAGGGGGTGGTGAACTTCAGCACGGCGCCGTCCTTGTTGTGCGCGACGACGGTCGCCTTCAGGTCGTCGCCGAACCCGGCCTCACCGCCCGCGCCACCGAGCTGCATCAGGGTGCCCGCCGTCCGGAAGGTGACGAAGTCGTCGCCCACGGAGACATGCACGTTCACGTCGTTCGCCGTGATGTCCGCCGTGGAGGTCACCAGGACCTCGCACTCGCCGTCCGAGCACGCGGCGAAGTTCTTGCCGTCCGCCGCCTTGGGCAGCGGGCCGGTGGGGTCGGGCGCGGGGGAGGCCGTCTCCTCGTCCGGCGTCCAGCCCGGCGCGCACTGCTCGGCGCGCTGGTGCGCGGCCGCGAGCTGCGGATCCTTCGTCGTCAGCGCCGACAGGTCCGGGTCGGGCGGGGTGAGGGACCGGACGAGCCTGTCGACCTCCGCGGCACTGCCCTCGGCGTCGTCCATGGCCGCGGTCGGGGACACCCCGTCGAGTTCGGCCGCGACGCCCTTCACCTTCTTCAGCAGGGCATCCCGCAGCCGGTCGGCCGCGGGGACGCCCGACGGGTCGAGCTCCTTCAGGTCGCTTTCCACGTCGTCCACCGCCGGCGGTGTCCGGGCGATGTAGCCGACAGCGAGGAGCTGGGCGGACGGACCGACCTCGTCCGGGTTCCGGATCTCCTTCAGATCCGCCGCGCTGTCCGTCCGGAGGTCCTCGAGCGCGCGCGTCGCCGCGCACATCCCGCCGACCCACGTCACCAGTTCCTCGGACGGCGTCCGTGCCGGCGTCGGCTCGGCCGACCCCTTGCCCGACACGTCGGCCTTCTCGTCCGCCCCGCCCGCGCCCCCACAGCCGCCGACGGCCAGTACCAGCCCGGCCGCCACCACGGCCACGCTTGTCCTCTTGAACATCCGACAACCCCTCTCCGTGCTGCGACCCTTTCTTCGCGGGCCGACGCCGGCACCGTAGGACCAGTTCAGCGCGCCACGGATTGTTCAGTCACCCGGTCCGCGGCCGTGAACAACAGCCGGTGGCGTGGCCGGCCGTGCGGTGGCGTGCGCCGAGGTCGGTCGCGAGCGCGCTCATGCCCGGATGGCCGCGGTCGTCGGGACCGAGAGCGGGGGCGTCACGCGTTCCGGACACCGGTCAACGCAGAGGCGCGACACCGGTGTCCGGGCTCGGTCAGCGGTCCCCGCGCCACCGACGCGAGGTCCGTGGGGATGCACCTGGGACGTGGGGCGGACGCCCTCGCCCCGGGTCAGCGCCGGTGGGGGCCGAGGCGGCCCTCGAGCTGTACCAGCAGTTCGGCGAGGTGTGCGCCGAGGCGGGTGCGGGTCTCCTCGTCGAGCCCTGCGAGGACGGAGCTTTCATAGGCGAGCTGCTCGGGCAGCAGTCGGTCGACGAGTTCCCGGCCGTCGTCGGTGAGCCGCACGTGGGCGACGTGGCGGTCCCGGTCGTCGCTGCGCCGGGTGAGGAGCCCCCGTTCGTGAAGGGCGCGCAGCCGTTTGGTGACGGCCGCCCCGGAGGAGAACGTTTCTCGGGCGAGTTCCCCGGGCGTGAGTTCCCGGGCGCTGCGGCGGACGGCCCCGAGCAGGTCGAACTCGGCCCGGGTCAGCCCCGCAGAGCGCAGCGGCGCGTCTTCCGCCTGTTGGAGCAGAGCCGCGCAGCGGTTGATGCGACCGATGAGTTCCATGGGCGCGGTGTCCAGGCCGGGGGCGACCGCCTGCCACTGCCGCACCACCGAGGCGACGACGTCGTCTGTCACACCACTCCGCTCGTCGGGGCGGGAGCCGGCCTCGGTCCGGGCAGGCTGCGCCGCGCTGCTGTTGCCGCGAGCGTACGGTGTGCCGCCTGCTCGGCCGCGAGGACCTGCTCTTCGGGGAGGTCGCGCTGCCACCATTCGCCGGCGGCGGCGTCCAGGGACTCGCGCAGTTCGACGAGTTCGGCGGCCAGCCGACGGCCGGCGTCGGGGGCGGCGGCCGGGTCGGCGAGCGTGCGCTCGGCATCGGCGCGGGCCCTCTCGGTGGCGGCGAGGGCCTTCTCCACGCGGCCCGCCGCCCTGCGGTTGGTGACGGCGACGGCCGCGAGCAGCCCCATGACGACCCCGACCAGGGTGTCCAGAACCCGGTCGCCGATGAGGGTGCCCGCGGGATGCGTGCCGTTCGACTCGACGAGCAGCAGTGCCATGGGGGTGACGGCGACCGAGCCGAGCCAGTAGTTGCGGGTGATCAGGGCCTCGGCCGCGAAGCTGAAGAACATCAGGCAGAGCACCAGGGCGACCGCTCCGGTCCTGATCAGCGGGACGACGGCGGCGAAGGCCAGAACGCCGAGCAGATTGCCCAGGGTGCGCTGCAGGGTTCGGTACCAGCTGAGGGTGACGTTGATCTGGAAGACCGACGACGCGGTGACGAGGGCCCAGTACGGCCGGTCGACGCCCAGTGCGACGGCGGCGTAGCCGGCGAGCGCGCAGCCGACGAGGGTGCGGACCGCGATGGGCATGTGCGGCGATCCCGGCGCCAGGCCGCGTACCAGCGTCCGCCGTGCCGCGCGGCGGCGTTCCCGCCGCACCGACCACTCGGCCTCGATCCCGACCAGGTCGCCCACCTCCCCCGGGGCGGGTGGCGCGGTGGGGACGGGTCCGCGGGCGCGGGCCTGGGCGGCCCAGACGCGCAGCTGCCTGGGGCGGTCCGTGTCCGCCCGGCTCGCGAGTGTGGTGACGGCGAGGGCCGCCTCCGCGTGCACCAGCAGGCGTTCGAGCTCCCGGCGTACCGGGGTGCGGCGTCCGGCGTCGAGCAGGGTTTGCCGGCCGGCGTGCACGGCCGCGGCCGCGGCGTG
>NZ_JBEXRZ010000195.1:0-13908 GCF_040613325.1 Streptomyces sp. NPDC006283
GGCCCATCGCCCTGGGAGAGGCCGGCGCCCCGGGCCCCGGCCCGGGGCGCCGGCGTGTCAGCCCGGCTTGCCCACCAGTTCCCGCAGGATGTCCTCCATCGTGACGAGGCCCTCCGGGTTGCCGCTCTCGTCGAGGACCGCCGCCAGGTGCGTACGGCTGCGTCGCATGGCCGTGAGCACGTCGTCGAGCGGTGTCGTCGCCCGTACGCGTGCGATGGGCCGCATGGCCGCGACGGGGAACGCCACGTCCCGGGGCGCGGCGTCCAGCGCGTCCTTCACATGGAGATAGCCCAGGATGCGCCGGCCCTGGTCGACGACCGGGAAGCGGGAGAACCCGGACTCCGCGGAGAGCCTCTCCAACTGTTCCGGCGTCGTCCCGGCCTGCGCGTACACCACCCGCTCGATGGGCATCACCACGTCCCGCACGGGCCGGCTGCCGAGTTCGAGGGCGTCCCGGAGCCGCTCCGCGGAGCGGTCGTCGAGGAGCCCGGCCTCGCCGGAGTCCTGGACGAGGGCGGCCAGTTCGTCGTCGGAGAAGGTCGCGGACACCTCGTCCTTCGTCTCGACCCGCAGCAGCTTCAGCAGACCGTTGGCGAAGGCGTTGATCATGAAGATCACCGGCTTCAAGGCCTTCGCGAGCGCCACCAGCGGCGGCCCGAGCAGCAGGGCGCTGCGCAGCGGCTCCGCGAGCGCGATGTTCTTCGGCACCATCTCGCCGAGCAGCATGTGCAGATACGTGGCGAGCGACAGGGCGATGACGAACGAGATCGGGTGGACCGCCCCGTGCGGCACGCCCACCGCGTCGAAGACCGGCTCCAGCAGATGCGCGATGGCCGGTTCCGCGACGATACCGAGGACCAGGGTGCACAGCGTGATGCCCAGCTGCGCGGCGGCCATCAGCGCCGAGACGTGCTTGAGGCCCCACAGGACGCTGCGCGCCCGGCGGTTTCCGGCCTGTGCCTCCGGCTCGATCTGGCTGCGGCGCACGGAGATCAGCGCGAATTCCGCGCCGACGAAGAAGGCGTTGACGACGAGCGTCAGCAGGCCGATAAGCAGCTGGATCGCGATCATCGTCCCGCCTCCTCGATGTCGATGCCGATGTCCTCGGACGGGTCGGCGACCGTGGCCGGCGCGTGCAGCAGGACGCGCGCGGCGCGCCGTCCGGAGGCGTCGAGCACGTCGAGCTGCCAGCCGGCCATGTCGATGCGGTCGCCCTCGGCGGGAATGCGCCCGAGTTCCGTGGCGACCACTCCGGCGAGTGTTTCGTAGGGACCGTCGGGCACCCGCAGCCCGATGGCCGCGAGCTGGTCGGTGCGCGCGGCACCGTCGGCGGACCACAGGGACCGTCCGTCGGCGTCCTCGCCCGCGGGGGCCAGGTCGGGCGTCTCGTGCGGATCGTGCTCGTCGCGCACCTCGCCGACGACCTCCTCGACGATGTCCTCCATCGTCACGACCCCGGCGGTGCCGCCGTACTCGTCGATGACGACGGCCATCGTGGACCGGCCCTGCAGCCGGTCGAGCAGCCGGTCCACGGTCAGCGACTCCGGGACGAGCACCGGCTCGCGCAGCAGTTCGCTGACGCGGAGGCGGGGGCGGTGCTCGGCGGGCACGGCCAGCACATCCTTGATGTGGGCGACGCCGACGACGGTGTCCAGGCTGCTCCGGTAGACGGGGAAGCGGGACAGCCCGGTGGCCCGGGTCGCGTTCGCCACGTCCTCCGCGGTGGCCTGCACCTCGAGAGCCGTGACCTGCACGCGCGGCGTCATCACGTTCTCCGCGGTGAGCTCGCCCAGGCCGAGCGTGCGGACGAACAGTTCGGCCGTGTCGGCCTCGAGCGCGCCTTCCTTGGCGGAGTGGCGGGCCAGCGCGATGAGTTCCTTGGGGCTGCGCGCGGAGGCGAGCTCCTCGGTGGGTTCCAGGCCCAGGCGGGTCACGAGGCGGTTCGCCGTGTTGTTGAGATGGGTGATCAGGGGGCGGAACGCGGCGGTGAAGATCCGCTGGGGGGTGGCCACGACCTTGGCGACGGCCAGCGGCGTGGAGATGGCCCAGTTCTTGGGGACCAGTTCGCCGACGACCATCAGTACGACGGTCGACAGCGCTGTGCCGATGACCAGCGCGGCGGACGATGCCACGGTGGGGGAGAGGCCGAGGTCCTCGATCGGTCCCCGGATCAGTTTCGCGATCGAGGGTTCGGCGAGCATGCCGACGATCAGGTTGGTGACGGTGATGCCGAGCTGCGCTCCGGAGAGCTGGAACGTGAGGCTGCGCACGGCCTTGAGCGCGCCGGCGGCGCCTCGTTCCCCGCGCTCGGCGGCCCGCTCGAGTTCGCTGCGTTCGACCGTCGTGAGGGAGAACTCCGCCGCGACGAAGGCTCCGCAGGCGACGGAGAGCAGTACCGCCACCAGGAGCAGAAGCACTTCGGTCATCGGTTCACCTCCGTCCCAGGATCGGGCAGGGGGAGGAGGATTGCGCGATGTCGGCTACTGGGAGGCTCGCCCATGGACGGACGCTCACACCTTTCGTACGGGGAGTGGACAGTCCTTCCATGGTAAAGGAGCGGCAAAACGGTCCGCGCGGCGGTGGTGGTGCTCAGGCGAAGGGCTTGACCCAGCGGCGCCAGTGGTCCTCGCGCCGATAGCCGGCGGAGGCCCACGCCCGGTGGGCCCGCTCATTGGCCTCGAGCACCATCGCGTCGCCGCGCCGTCCGCCGATCGCCGCGAACCGCTTCTCCGCCGCATCCAACAGTGCCGTGGAGATGCCGCGCCGGCGGTGGGAGGGGAGCACGGCCAACCGGTAGAGGGAGCAGCGCCAGCCGTCGTAGCCGGCGATCACCGACCCCACGAGCGCGCCGTCCGACTCGGCGAGGATGAGCGCCTCGGGGTCGCGGGTGATCAACCGGGTGACGCCGTCCGCGTCGTCCGTGATGCTGGTGCCCTCCGCCGCCTCCTTCCAGAAGGCGAGAACCGCCTCGGCGTCATCGGATACGGCAGTGCGCAGCTTCACGTCGGTCATGGCAGGTGAGCCAAGCACGCACGCCTCCGAACCCGCCACCGGCGCTCGCGGTACGAGACGGAGCGGGGCCGCCCTTGCGGGTGCTAGCGGTCCCGCGCTAGCTTGATGATGTGGCGAAGACTCAGCTGAACGTACGCGTGGACGAGGCCACGGCGGAGACCGCCCGCCGGCGGGCCCTGCAGCGTGGCGTGAGCGTGAACCGCTACATCGAGGAGCTCGTCAAACAGGACGCCGGTGAAGCCGGACGCACTTTCGTGGACGCGGCGGCCGACTTCATGAAGCAGTACGAGTCGGTCTTCGCCGAGGAGTTCGGCGAAAAGCACCGCTGAGCGGCCGGATCCGACCATCCGGCAGGATGCACGGCTGATGACCGGACTCATGGACTGCGTACTGTGCGGCGGAACCGTCGCACCCGACGGCCACTGCTGGCATTGCGGTGAGGCGCAGCCCGCCTTCCGCTCCCGTCTCGAGATCACGGCCCGCGACGGCTCCGCCGGAATCACCGACCGCGGCAAGCACCGAGGCATCAACGCGGACGCCATGGCGCTGACCATGACCGGCCCATGGACGATCGGGGTCGTCTGCGACGGCGTGTCCATGTCCCCCCGAGGCGAGCGAGCCGCACAGGTCGCCTCCGAGGTCGGGCTTGCCACCCTGGCGTCCCGGCTTGCGGACGGCGTCCTGCCGGAAGTCGCCCTCGGTGCCGCCGCCGTCCGTGCGGGCCGCGCCGTCGCCGCCCTCGCGACGTCGCCGGATGCCGCGCCGGCCTGCACGTACGTCGCCGGCATCGCCGGCCCCGAGGGCATGTGGAGTGCCTGGATCGGAGACAGCCGTGCCTACTGGCTGCCTGACGAGGGACCGGGCATGGTGCTCACCGAGGACGACACCGGCGAGCACGAAGCCCTCTCCGCATGGCTCGGAGCCGACGCGGAGGAACCGGCGCCGCGCATCCGGAGCTACCGGCCGCAGGTCCCGGGCCGGCTCCTTCTGTGCACCGACGGACTGTGGCGCCATGTGCCGGACGCCGACGGGCTGCGTGCCGTTCTCGCCCGCCGCCCGCACACGACGCCGGTCGACAACAGCCTTGTGGACGAGGCAAGATCACTCATCGGGCATGCCCTGGCCGCCGGCGGACACGACAACATCACCGCGCTGCTCATCCCCGTCGCGCCCGGAGTGCCGAACACCGGGCACCGCTACCGATGAACGCCCCCTACCCGTGAGACGCATCCCCACATGGACAATGACGAGCCATCCGAGAAACCGTCACATGGCCACATGAACCTGCGGATCGACCTCGCCTGGCTGCTCATGGTCGCCGAGCACAAGACCCCCGGAGACCCTCAGGTCACCGACTGGGGCGCACTCGTCGCCGCCGTCAGCCGCCACGAGGCGGAGATATTCGGCGTGCCCGTCTACGGCGACCCGCACGCCCGCGCCGCCGCACTGCTCCAACTGCTGCTGCACGTGCCCGCGCTCGAACGCTCCAATGCCATGTACGCCTCGGCCGTCGCGTACGGCTATCTCGTCGCCTGCGGCATCAAGGTCGTCACCTCGCCCGAGCAGGTACGCGACCTGGCCCGGCTGGTCAAGGAAGGCAAGGCGGACGTCGGGCGCATCGCCGACGAGCTGCGCCAGTGGAGCGAGTGACGACGCCCTGGCCCGCGCAGGGAGTGACGACGCCCCGGCCTGCGCAGCGCAGCTAGCGGGTCGGATCCTGGCCGGCCCCGCCCCGGTCCGCGGCCCGCGGACGGCGAGCGACTCCCAGGACGCAGGGTGACGTAGGCAACGGGAGCCCGCCGTCCGGCACGCGGAACCGCCGGTACTCTCCCAGCTCGAAGCCGGCCGCCTCGATGGCGGCGACCGTGTCCCGTGCGGTGTGACAGCCACCGAAGAGCCGTGGCCACACCGTGCGGTCCAACGCCCGCTGGGTGCGCGCCAGCCCGCGCCCCTCGGCCAGTTGATGCTCGAAGAACCGCAGCTCGCCACCCGGCCGCAGCACCCGGCTGATCTCCGCGAGCGCCCGCGGCAGATCCCGTACGGTGCACAGCACCAGCGATGCCACCGCCGCGTCGAAACCCTCGCTCTTGACCGGCAGCGCCTCGGCCGCACCTGGCACCACGTCCACCGGGACATCGGCGTGCAGCGCCGCCTCGACGGCCAACTTCCGCAAGGTGCGCTCCGGTTCGAGCGCGACCACCTCGGAGACGGTCCTCGGATAGTGAGAGAAGTTCAGGCCGTTGCCCGCACCGATCTCGATCACCCGGCCGGACAGTCCGTCCAGCAGTTCGGCGCGGTAGGCGGCGATCCCGCCCTTGAGGTCCGCCGTCACGCTCAGCTTCGCGTAGAACCGGGCGAACACCGGATGATGGACGGCGTCGCGGGGGACCTTCGTGCTACGCAGGGGCATCGGTGCCTCCCTGGGAAGGACGGGCCGGTCACCGACATTCTCCCCCCGGCCGCGTCACATCAGGCTTCCGAACCGGCCACGAAGCAGAATTCGTTGCCTTCCGGGTCGCGCAGCACCTGGAAGCGGCCGTAATCGTCGGGGACGATCCCTCCGACGCGCACCGCGCCGAGCCGCACGGCCTCTTCCGCCGCCGCGTCGACATCGCCCGCGTCCAGGTCCAGATGAAGCCGGTTCTTGACCGTCTTGCCCTCCGGCACGCGCTGGAAGGCGACACGCGCGAACTCCGGCGGATCGATGTACGACCAGTCGTCGGAGCGGTCCACCGGATCGCCGCCGAGGAGCGAGGCCCAGAAACGCACCAGCAGGGCGGGGTCGTGACAGTCGAAGACGATCTCGTCGATCCGTGCGCGCATGGGCGTCAGCCTAGGGCGGCGGCGAACGCTCGCGCATCCCATCGGCCCCCGAGGCGTGGCGCCAGCCACCCCTCGGCCCGCGCCCTGAACTCCTCCGGTGCGAGCGCCCCGGCGCCTGCCGGAACGGCACCCAGCAGCGGCGCGCCCGCCGCGTCCGGGAGGTCCGCCAGATTGCAGCGCGCCGCCAGATCCGGATCCGCGGGCCAGCTGCCCACCACCACGCCCAACTGCTCCAGATCCCGCGCGCGCAGCGCCTCCGCGGTCAGGGCCGTCATGTTCAGGGTGCCGAGACCGGCCGGGGCGACCACGAGCACGGGCGCACCCAGCTCGGCCGCCACGTCCGCGAGCGTGGCGCCCTCGTCGTCGAGCCGCACGAGAAGACCGCCTGCGCCCTCGACCAGCACCAGGTCGTGCTCGGCCGCCAGCTTCCCGGCCGCCTCCGCGACCTGCCGCGGCCGCACCGGGGCGAGCCCGGCCCGCCGGGCGGCGGTCGCGGGCGCCAACGGCTCGGGGAAACGGCCCAGTTCGACGCCTGTCACCCGCCCGGCGAGCCGCCGCACCACGTCGACGTCGCCGTCCTCGCCGGGCGCGACCCCGGTCTGCGCGGGCTTCACGACGGCGACGGAACGCCCCTGCGAGACGCCGACGGCCGCGAGCGCGGCGGTGAGGACGGTCTTGCCGATCTCGGTCCCGGTTCCGGTGACGACGATCACTGCCATGTGCTTCTCTGTCCTCTCCTCGTTCCGACTGCGTGCGCCCGTTCGGGGCGTTCCCCGAACGGGCGTCCTGCGGGGCACGTCAGCCCGCCGTCGCCGCCGCGCGGACCGCGCCGCAGACGCGGGCGAGGTCCTCGTCGTCCGTCACGTACGGCGGCATCGTGTACACGAGGTCGCGGAACGGGCGCAGCCAGACGCCCTCGCGTACCGCCGCCGACGTCGCCGCGGCCATGTCCACCTCGTGGTCCAGCTGTACGACGCCGATGCCGCCGAGTACCCGTACGTCCTTCACGCCCGGTTGCCCGGCGACCTCCGCGAGGCCCTCCCGCAGACCGGCCTCCAGCCGCTTGACCTCCTGCTGCCAGTCCTGGCCGAGCAGCAGGTCGATCGACGCGCACGCGACCGCCGAGGCCAGCGGGTTGCCCATGAACGTAGGGCCGTGGGCCAGTACGGGGACCTCGCCCCGCGAGATGCCGTCGGCCACCCGCGACGTGCACAGCGTCGCCGCCATCGTCAGATAGCCGCCGGTCAGCGCCTTGCCCAGGCACATCACGTCCGGTGCGACACCGGCCTGCCCGGCCGCGAACAGCGTGCCCGTGCGGCCGAAGCCGGTCGCGATCTCGTCGAAGACGAGCAGCACGCCGTGCTCGTCGCACGCCTCGCGCAACACCCGCAGATACGCGGGGGAGTGGAACCTCATGCCGCCCGCGCCCTGGACCACCGGCTCCACGATCACCGCGGCGAGCTCGTCCGCGTGCCGGGCGATCAGCGTGCGCAGCCCGTCCGCGTACGACTGCTCGTACTCGGCCGGTGGCGCGTCCGCGAAGATCTGCCGCGGCAGCACGCCCTGCCACAGTTCGTGCATCCCGCCTTCGGGGTCGCAGACCGACATGGGCTGCCAGGTGTCGCCGTGGTAGCCGCCGCGCCACGTCAGCAGCCGCTGCTTCGCGGGGCGGCCCACCGAGCGCCAGTACTGCAGGCACATCTTCAACGCGACCTCTACGGACACGGAGCCGGAGTCGCAGAGGAAGACGTGCCGCAGCGGCTCGGGGGTGATCTCGACCAGCCGGGTGGCCAGCCGGACGGCGGGCTCATGGGTGAGCCCGCCGAACATCACATGGCTCATCCGCCCCAGCTGCGCAGTCGCCGCCTCGTTGAGGACCGGGTGGTTGTACCCGTGCACGGCCGACCACCAGGACGACATGCCGTCGATCAACTCGCGCTGCCCGTGCACCTCTTCGGCGAGCCGCAGCCGCACCCCGGAGGCGGACTCGACGACGAGCGGGTCCGTACGGCCCGGCATCGGGCCGTACGGGTGCCAGACGTGAGCACGGTCCAGCGCGCGCAGCTCGCCCGGGGTGAGCTCAGGCATTGGGCGCGAGGTCCGTTCCGGCGCCGCGGCGGCGGACCGCGACCAGGTCCGTACGGGCGGCGGGGACTTCGGTCCCCTGCTCCGCCACCGGTTCCGCCGCCTCGGCCGGCTCGTCGTTCGAGCAGCCGCCTTCGCCGCCTTCGCCGCCGTCCCCGCAGACCGAGCCGCAGCCACCGCCCGCGGCCCGGTGCTCGGGCAGCGTCGTCGTGTCCGTGCCCTCCACCTCGAAGCCGGCGTCCGCGATCATGTCGAGATCCGCCTTGCCCGCCTGGCCCTCGCTGGTGAGGTAGTCGCCCAGGAAGATCGAGTTGGCCAGGTGCAGCGCCAGGGGCTGCATCGAGCGCAGATGCACCTCGCGCCCGCCGGCCAGCCGCACCTCGACGTCGGGGCAGACGAACCGCACCATCGCGAGAATGCGCAGACAGCGCTGGGGGGTGAGGTGCCACTCCTTGGCGAGCGGTGTGCCCTCGAACGGGATCAGGAAGTTCACCGGAACCGAGTCGGGGTCGAGCTCGCGCAGCGAGAACACCACGTCCACCAGGTCCTCGTCGGCCTCGCCCATGCCGGCGATCAGCCCGGAGCACGCGGAAAGGCCCGCCGCGTGCGCCTTGGTCACCGTGTCCACACGGTCCGCGTAGGTGTGCGTGGTCGTGATGTCCCCGTACGTCCCCTCGGACGTGTTCAGGTTGTGGTTGTACGCGTCCGCGCCCGCGTCGCGCAGCCGTTCGGCCTGGCCGTCGGAGAGCAGACCCAGGCAGGCGCAGACCTCGACGCCCTCGTTCTGTTCCTTGATCGCCTCGATGGTCTTCGAGACCCGGTCGACGTCGCGGTCCGTCGGACCGCGGCCGCTCGCGACCAGGCAGACCCGCTTGGCGCCGCCGGCCACACCGGCTGCCGCTGCCTGCGACGCCTCGTCGGGCTTCAGCCAGGTGTACTTGAGGATCTCGGCCTTCGACCCGAGCCGCTGCGAGCAGTACGAGCAGTCCTCCGGGCACAGGCCCGACTTCAGATTCACGAGATAGTTGAGCTTCACCCGACGTCCGAACCACTGGCGGCGCACCTTGCCGGCCGCGGCCACCACTTCGAGGACATCGTCGTCCGAGGTCGCCAGCACGGCGAGCGCTTCTTCACGGGTCGGCAGCTCGCGCCGCAGCCCCTTCTCCACCAGCGTGTTCAGCAGATCCATGGCGCTGATCCTGACGTACGGCGCCTGCCCGGGCCAAGGAGGAACTCCACAACAGCGCCGGTTTGAGGTGTGTGCATGGCCACACCCGATCCCTTCGCCCGCCCGGTTAGGGTCTGTCCGCTGCCTACAAAAGGACCGGACCACCATGCCTCAGGATCCTTTCGACTGGATCGACGACGAGTCACGCCGCCGTGAGCAGGCCGGTCTCGTCCGTACGCTCCGGCCGCGCGCCGCGGACAGTGCCCTCCTGGATCTGGCGAGCAACGACTACCTCGGGCTCACCCGCCGCACGGAGGTCACGGAAGGCGCCGCCGAGGCCGCCCGCCGCTGGGGCGCGGGTGCCACCGGCTCACGGCTGGTCACCGGCAGCACCGAACTCCACGCCGACCTGGAACACGAACTCGCCGACTTCTGCGGCTTCGAGGCGGCCCTGGTCCTGTCCTCCGGCTACGCGGCCAACCTCGCCGCCGTGACCGCGCTCAGCGGCCGCGACGCCCTCGTCGTCTCCGACGCGGGCAACCACGCCTCCATCGTCGACGGCTGCCGCCTGTCCCGGGCGGAGACGGCCGTCGTCGCGCACGCCGATGTCGAAGCCGTACGCAAGACCCTCGACGCGCACCCCGGCCGCCGCGCCCTCGCCGTCACCGACTCGGTCTTCTCCGTGGACGGCGACGCGGCGCCCCTGACCGGTCTCGCCGATGCCTGCCGCGAGCACGGGGCGGCACTGATGGTCGACGACGCGCACGGTCTCGGCGTTCTGGGCAGCGGAGGGCGCGGGGCCCTGGACGCCGCCGGGCTCGCGGGCGCGGCGGGAGTCGTCGCCACGCTCACCCTCTCCAAGTCGCTCGGCAGCCAGGGCGGGGCGGTCCTCGGCCCGGCCCGCGTCATCGACCACCTCGTCAACACCGCGCGTACCTTCATTTTCGACACCGGACTTGCCCCGGCGGCGGCCGGCGCGGCTCTCGCGAGCGTGCGGATCCTGCGCGGCGAACCCGGCCTCGCGGCGCGGGCCCGCGAGGTGGCCACGACGCTGCACCACCGGCTCACCGACGCGGGGCTGACCGCGGCGCGGCCCGACGCCGCCGTCGTCTCCGTGCAGGCGCCGTCGCCGGAGGCGGCCCTGCGGTGGGCGGCCGACTGCCGTGCGGCGGGGCTTGTCGTCGGATGCTTCCGGCCTCCGTCCGTACCGGACGGGATCTCGCGGATCAGGCTCACCGCGCGCGCGGATCTCACGGGAGCGCAAATCGACCGGGCGGTCTCCACCATCATCGGTACCGCGCCTGTCGGTTGAGGGCGTCGGACCCCCGCCCGGGCCGCCGGAAGCGCCCCAAATACGTTCTGCCGTAGCAGAGTTCACCGCATCGGGCGACAGATATGTACGTATCTTGGTGGAACGCCGCCTCTCACGGGCGATAAGTGGCAGTCTGACGCGGAAGCGCAATCCGTGGCCGTTCTCGCATGTCATCCGCTACGAGTCGGAGCCCGGCCCGGTGGGAAAGGGACGTCGCCATGGCAGACCACCAAGAAGCATCCGTCACTCTGCCGAGCGATCCGGAGTCGGTTTCCACCGCCCGGAGATATGTCACGGAGATCGTGTGCGGATGGGGGCTCGAGCCCGACACGGAGGCCGTGGACACCGTCCGGCTGATCGTGTCCGAACTGGCCACCAACGCCGTGCAGCACACCTTCGGACAGTCCCCGACCTTCACCGTCGACCTGCGGCTGGAGCGCGACGAGCAGCTGTGCATCGGCGTGACCGACAGCCACCCCCGCTGGCCGCAGCGGCTGCCGGCCGCCGTCCGCCAGGACAACGGCCGCGGGATGGTGATCATCCGTACGCTCACCGCGGAGTGCGGCGGGCGGCTGTCCGTCTCACCCACCCGGGAGGGCGGCAAGACGGTCTGGATCGCGCTGCCGTGGGCCGTACCCGTGCAGAACTGAGAGGGCGCCGGCCATCCTCCCCGGCGTCCCCGTCGCAGGACCGGCCCGAGTTGCCCCGGCCGGCGCGCACCGCCCATCGCCGTCGAAGGCGTCACGGGGGTGCACGACCGGACCTGGGGGTGCTCCTGCTCGTCGGGGCCTCCGCTGCGACGACACCATGGCCGGGCGAGCGAAGCGGGGGAACTGCCGGGGCGTCAGCGGACGCGGCCGTACTTGACACTCCTTGTCCAGATCTTGGCCAGCTTGACCACGTCGCCCGTTTTGGGTGAGTGCCAGATTTTGCCGTGGCCGGCGTAGATGCCCACGTGGTACACGAAACCGCCGGAGTGGAAGAACACCAGGTCACCGCGTTGCCGGTTGGCGGCGGAGATGTGCCGCGTCCGGTTGTACTGCTGCTGGGCGGTCCGGGGCAGTATCTTCCCCGCTTTTTTGTACGAATAGAGCGTGAGCCCGGAGCAGTCGAAGCGGGACGGGCCCGTGCCGCCGTAGCGGTAGGGGGACCCCTGCTTCGAAGCCGCCACTTTGAGCGCCTTGCTCGCGTGGCTGCTGATCGCTCGCGCCTCTGCGGAGCTGCTGGGGGACAGGAGTGTGCCGCCGACGGCGGCGATCGTCAGTGCCGATACGGCGCCCGCTCGCGAGAAGAGGAGCGGGAGATGAATCTGCGCAGTCATGCGCAACCCTTCGTCAGCCGCCTGTGAAGGATGACCTGTCGGGTTCGGACCGGCGAAGACGCCCGGCCGCCGCAGCGGCTTCACCCCAAGACGTGTCCGGGGTCGCCGGTCACGCCGTACTGCTCGGGTCCTCCACTCCTGCCGATGCACTTCCGTCGACCAGTCATCCGGTGCGGCGGCAGGACTCAGCGTCCGCCCGGACCGCCCCGTCAAGGTGGCGGGGGCTTGTCGTCCCACGGATCGTTACCCACCCATGTCCGATTTCCGAGTTGAAACGGCTTTTGTGAAGCCAATCACGACTGGCCCTTTCGGGTGGACAGGAGCATCAACACCGTTCTCGCATGACGCGGACGCATGGTCGTACCAGCGGCGAAGCCGTCGATTGGGCCAGATCGGTGATCGCGCCGCGCAAGTCCTGCGACACACAACAACTTCCGTGAAGCTCCACCGAACGGGGGACGAGCACCGCTACCCCGTTGGCGGTTGACAACAGCGGAGCGACCGTCAACTCGTCGAAACCGGCGGCATGGTCACACGCTTCGCCCTGCGTTCCCCGTCCAGAACGCGCAGCGCCTCGGCGAGCGTGTGCGTGTACACCTCGCTCTCGCCGCGCAGATGCATGAGCGTCAGGGCGTCTTTCAGCGCGGCCGCCCGGCCCACCAGGGCTTGTGCCGCACGCAGTGCGCCGTAGGTATGGGTGGAGCGTGCGGGGTTGATCCGGCCGACCAGGTCGACGACTTCGAGATACGCGTCGACGAATTCGGCCTCGGCGCGGGTCAGCGCGGGCAGCGGCGGCAGCTCGGGGGGCAGCATCGCGCGCTCACTTCGCGCCGGACGGCGTGGCCGGGATCTTGCGGCTCGCGATGACGTGGTCGATCAGGCCGTACTCCTTGGCGGCCGCCGCATTGAAGATCTTGTCCCGCTCCAGGTCGGTGGCGACGCGCTCGGCGTCCTGGCCGGTGTGGCGTACGAGCATCCCGGCGAGTTGCGCACGCAGCCGCAGCAACTCGGCGGCGTGAATCTCCAGATCGGAGGTCTGTCCCCGCAACGGCTCCTCGAAGGCGGGCTGCTGGACCACGATCCGCGAGCCGGGCAACGCCATGCGCTTGCCGGGCGCACCCGCGGCCAGCAGCGCGGCCGCGGTCGAGGCGGCCTGGCCGAGGCACGTGGTGGCCACGTCGCAGGTGACGACCTGCATCGTGTCGTAGACGGCGGACATGGCGCTGAGAGATCCGCCGGGTGAGTTGATGTACAGGCAGATGTCCTGGTCGGGGGCCGCGTATTCGAGGTGCAGGAACTGCGCGATGACGTCGTTGGCGGCGGTGTCGTCGACCGCGGTCCCGAGGAAGATGATCCGCTCGCCCAGCAGCTTCGAGTACGGGTCGAGCGTCCGCGTCCCGGACGAGGTGCGTTCGGTGAACTCCGGCAGGACGTGGCGGGCGGAAGGACCGTTCATGGCGTACCTCTCCTCTGACGGATGCGGCTCTTTTGGCGCCTCTGTAAAAAATGTACAGGACGTACAGACCGTTATGATGGGAGCATGGCCTATGAGATTCCGGTGACGCAAGCCCGTGCAGAGCTCGCCGACCTGATCAACCGCGTTGTCTACGGCGGGGAGCGCGTGGTCGTGACCCGGCACGGGAAGCCGCTCGTCGCGCTGGTCTCCGCGGCTGACCTGGCACGACTGGAGAACGCGGGGGAGGCGGCCGAGGAGCAGGTGATCAGCTCGGTGTCCTCGTTCGGCTCGACGTCTTCCACCCCTGCCGCGCGCGGCCGCTTCGGCCTCGCGGCGGAACACCACCGCCCGGAGGACCGCACCTGACGCGCCGCGCGCCCTGCACGACCTTCTGTCGCCGTGGCGATGGTCCGCTCGCGGTCGCTCGGGCCACGGCCCGGCGTCGGCGCCGCCCGCTCGCGCGTGGTGCGCTCCATCGCCCGGACCTGTCGGCGGCCCGGCGCCTTCGGCGGGGTGCTCCTGCACGGCGGCACTTCTCGCTGCCGCGGTCACAGAGCGGCCGGGGCCGCCTCGGGGTGCTCCCGGTCGGCAGGTCTTCGGCCTGCACATGCCCGGCGACCGGCGTGCCGACGGCGGCGGCCGTCAGGCTTGGCGCACCCGCCTAGGTCGTCCTCGGGGAGGGAAGTATCGACGAGCGACTTCGCCAGCTCGTACTCCTCCGTCGGCCAGAC
>NZ_JBEXRZ010000196.1:0-13874 GCF_040613325.1 Streptomyces sp. NPDC006283
AGGGCGCGCCGATCACGGCGCTCGAGGTGGCAGAGGCGCTCCCGGCCGCGTGGCGCGACGTCCGGGCGGTGTGACGTCCGGGCGGCGTGCCCCACGGGACATGACGAAGGGGAACCGGGGTCATACCGTGTCGGGCCGGGCCCCACGCCGCCCCGCGCCGTGACGCACGCGACCGCCCGGTGTACGAATCCGGCCGTACGGCTCTGAGACACTGGGCGCGATGAGTCACACAGCACCGAGCAGCCGAACCGCACCACTGCGCGCCCGTGCCGAGATCGACCTCGCAGCCCTGCGCGCCAACGTGCGGACCCTGCGCGCCCGCGCGCCGCACGCCGAGCTGATGGCCGTGGTGAAGTCGGACGCGTACGGCCACGGCATGCTGCCCTGCGCCCGCGCGGCTCGTGCGGCCGGAGCCACCTGGCTGGGCACCGCCACCCCCCACGAGGCGCTCACGCTCCGCGACGCCGGTGTCGAAGGCCGGATCCTGTGCTGGCTGTGGACCCCCGGCGGCCCGTGGCGCGAGGGCATCGAGGCGGACCTCGACATGGCGGTGAGCGGCCTGTGGGCTCTCGAGGAAGTAACCGCCGCGGCCAGGGCAGTGGGCCGCCCCGCCCGGATCCAGCTCAAGGCCGACACCGGACTCGGCCGCAACGGCTGCCAGCCCGCCGACTGGCCGGAGCTGGTCGCGGCCGCCCGCGCGGCGGAGGACGACGGCCTCGTCGACGTCACCGGCCTGTGGTCCCACTTCGCGTGCGCCGACGAGCCCGGGCATCCCTCGATCGCCGCGCAGCTGGCCGTCTTCCGCGACATGCTCGACCACGCCGAGAAGGCGGGCATCGAGCCGGAAGTACGCCACATGGCCAACTCCCCGGCGACCCTCACGATCCCCGAAGCGCACTTCGACCTCGTGCGGACCGGCATCGCGATGTACGGCATCTCGCCCAGCCCCGAGCTGGGCACCCCCGCCGACTTCGGGCTGCGTCCGGTGATGACGCTCGCCGCGTCCGTGGCCCTCGTCAAGCACGTTCCCGAGGGGCACGGAGTCAGCTACGGCCATCACTACGTCACGGCCGACGAGACGACCCTCGGGCTCATCCCCGTCGGATACGCGGACGGCATCCCACGTCATGCCTCGGGTACCGGGCCCGTCCTGGTCGCGGGTGAGTGGCGGCGGGTGGCCGGGCGGGTCGCGATGGACCAGTTCGTCGTGGATCTCGGCGGGCAGACGGTTCCCGAGGGCACGGAAGCGGTGCTGTTCGGTCCCGGCGACCGGGGCGAGCCGAGCGCGGAGGACTGGGCCCAGGCGGCCGGCACCATCGCGTACGAGATCGTCACGCGCATCGGAAGCCGCGTTCCACGCGTCTATGTGAACGAGGGCCAGGACCCCGACGACTTCCACGAGTAGGAGAGCGGCACGGTGAGCGAGACCAGCACGGGGGACGTGGCCGAAGCTGCCGCGGTGGTCGTGGCCGAGGCTACGGGCAACTGGCGCCGCGCGGGCATCGCCGGCGCGGCGATAGGCGTGGTCGCGGCGGGCGCCGCCGCGGGCGTGGCGCTCGAGCGGCTCACCGTCGGCCGCGGTATGCGGAAGAAGGCACGGCTGGCGCTCGACGCGTCAGGGCCGTACGGTGCCCTGCGCGGTGCCCCGGGCAAGGCACCGGCCGACGACGGCACGACGCTCTACTACGAGGTGGACGAGACCGACCCGGACGTTGCCGCGCCCCGCCGGCGCAGGCTGTTCGGGCGCAAGGCCCCCGCTCCCGTGACCGTCGTCTTCAGTCATGGCTACTGCCTCAACCAGGACTCGTGGCACTTCCAGCGGGCGGCGCTGCGCGGCCTGGTGCGGACCGTCCACTGGGACCAGCGCAGCCACGGCCGGTCCGGCCGCAGTGCCGCGGCCGCCGCGGGCGGCGCGCCGGTCTCCATCGACCAGTTGGGCCGCGACCTGAAGGCGGTCATCGACGCGGCAGCCCCCGACGGGCCGCTCGTGCTGGTCGGCCACTCCATGGGCGGCATGACGATGATGGCGCTCGCCGCCCACTACCCGGAGCTGGTGCGGGAACGTGTGGTGGCGGCGGCTTTCGTCGGCACGTCGTCCGGGAAGCTGGGTGAGGTCAGCTACGGGCTGCCGGTGGCCGGTGTGAACGCGGTACGGCGCGTCCTGCCGGGTGTGCTGAGGGCGCTGGGATCCCAGGCCGAACTGGTCGAACGGGGCCGGCGGGCCACGGCGGACCTGTTCGCCGGGCTGATCAAGCGGTACTCGTTCTCCTCGAAGGACGTGGACCCGGCGGTCGCGCGGTTCGCCGAGCGGATGATCGAGTCGACGCCGATCGACGTGGTCGCCGAGTTCTATCCGGCGTTCGCCGAGCACGACAAGACCGAGGCGCTCGCCGTCTTCCAGGGGCTGCCGGTGCTCGTCCTCGCGGGGGACAAGGACCTCGTGACGCCGAGTGCGCACAGCGAGGCGATCGCCGATCTGCTGCGGGAGGCGGAGCCGGCGGCCGAGCTGGTCATCGTGCCGGACGCCGGCCACCTCGTGATGCTCGAGCACCCGGAGGCCGTCACCGACCGGCTGGCGGACCTCCTCGTCCGGGCCGGCGCGGTACCGCCAGCCGCTACCGTTGGTCGGTATGGAAGCACCGCACAGCCCGGCGGCTGAGACCGCCGCCTCCCGCGTCCTGGTCCGTCTCTCGGTCGACTCCCCCGAGGAGATGCAGAACCTGGGGCGCAGCCTCGCGAAACTGCTGCGCCCCGGTGATCTGGTGATGCTCACGGGGGAACTCGGCGCCGGCAAGACGACGCTGACCCGCGGCCTGGGGGAGGGCCTCGGCGTGCGCGGCGCCGTCACGTCCCCGACGTTCGTCATCGCCCGCGTCCACCCGTCCCTCACGGGCGGTCCGGCACTGGTGCACGTGGACGCGTACCGGCTGGGCGGTGGGCTCGACGAGATGGAGGACCTCGACCTCGATGTGTCGCTGCCGGAGTCGGTGGTGGTCGTGGAGTGGGGCGACGGCAAGGTCGAGGACCTCTCGGAGGACCGTCTGCACGTGGTCATCGACCGCGTGGCCGGCGACACCGACGACGACCGCCGTACGGTGACCCTCGCCGGGTACGGGGTGCGGTGGGCGGACGTGGACGTGGCGGTGGCGGGAGCGTAGCCCCGGGTCCTGCGGTCTCGGGGCCGGCCGCGTCGCAGGACGTCGCAGGACTCTGTCGCGGACCCCGCGCCTCGATCACCGGACCGGGTCCGGTCGGCCGCCCCGGGCGCGGTGATGGGCGGGACGGGGGAGAAACGCCGTACGTTCCGACAAGACGTCGGGAAAATGTTGCGCCGGTCGCGCCCCGCGTGATGACATGGTACCGAGACCTGGTTAGGTCTACCTAACCTCGCCTGCCCCCGGAGCCCCAGGAGGCGTCCATGTCGGCATCGGAGCGCGAAGCACAGTCCAGTCAGCAGTCGTCCGAGCCCGCCGTGGCGGCGCCGCAGCCGGCGGCCCTGTCGATGCGGGAGCTGCTGGCGTCCTGCGCCGCGGCGAGCGCGGTGTCCACCCCGCCCCGGCAAGCGCCCCGCGCGTCCCGTGAGACTCCACGGCCCAGGCAGCACCGCGACGCCGCCTGAGGAGGCGGCCCGAGCGGCCTGGTTCGTTCGCACGCGCTCGTACGCAGGCACCCGTACGGGTAGGAACGTGCAGGGACAGCAGGGCGCCTGTACCGGCGTGCCCTACGGGACCACGACCACCTTCGAGCCGACCGTCGCGAACACCCACACCGCGTCCCCGTCAGCCCGCTTCATCCGCACGCCGCCCGTCTTCTTTGCCGGGTCCGGGCTGGCCATGGAGCCGTCCACCGCCGCACTGAAGCCGATGGGCACTTCGTCGACGGTCGCGAACCGCACCACGTGCTCGATCGGCACCCCGTCGGAGCCGGACACACTGCCCGACCGCGAGGTCACCGTGTAGGAACCCGGCTCCGGGCTGACCGTGGACGGCATGACCCGGAAGGTGCGCTGCACCTTCTCGTTCGCGTTCACCAGCCACACCCGCCGGTCACCGAGCGCGTATACGACGCGTACGCCGGTGCCCGAGTCCGCGGGGACCGCAAGCGGGTCCTTCGGCTTGGCCGAGGCGGTGGCGCCGGGGGCAGCCGCCGACGGTGCGGCGCTCGGCCGCTTCGCGGGGTCGAGGTTTTCGGGGACGTTCGCCGACGCCTGGTAGGCGAGGAAACCGACGACGGCCAACGCCGCCGCCGTGAGCCCGGCCACGAGTCCCGAGCTGCTCCGTGCCACCCTGCCCACCCTCTCGGACGCCTGCGACTGTCTGTGATCGCCTGTGATCGCTGTCGAACACGGGCAGTCAGCCTGTTCGGGGTGACGGTAGCACCGCCGCTTCGTTCGACGGGGCTGCCGTGGCGCCGTCGCCGGAGCCGTAGGCTGTTTGCGTGCTCTTGCTCGCCATGGATACCGCAACCCCCGCCGTCACGGCAGCCCTGCACGACGGCTCGTCCGTCGTCGCCGAGTCCAGCCGCGTGGACGCGCGCCGTCACGGGGAACTGCTGCTGCCCGCCGTCGACCGCGTGCTCACCGAGGCCGGTGCGAAGCTCGACGCCGTCACCGGCATCGTCGTCGGCGTGGGCCCGGGGCCGTACACGGGCCTGAGAGTCGGCCTGGTCACTGCCGCGACCTTCGCGTCGGCGCTCGGCGTCCCCGTCCACGGCGTGTGCACGCTGGACGGACTCGCCTACGCCGCGGGGCTCGACGAGCCCTTCGTCGTGGCGACAGACGCTCGCCGCAAGGAGGTCTACTGGGCGCGGTACGCGGACGCCCGTACGCGCCTGACCGATGCGTCCGTCGACCGCCCCGACGACATCGCCGAGCAGGTCGCGGGCCTGCCGGCGGTCGGGGCCGGCGCGGTGCTGTACCCGCAGGCGTTCCCCGACACCCGAGGCCCCGAGCACGTCAGCGCCGGCGCGCTCGCCGCGCTGGCCGCGGAGAAGCTGGCCGCGGGCGAGGAGTTCCTCGCGCCGCAGCCGCTGTATCTGCGCCGCCCCGACGCCCAGGTGCCCAAGAACTACAAGGTGGTCACTCCCAAGTGAGCGCCCACCCTCCCCCGGAGCTTCGCCTGGGAGGTGCCCCCGCCGGCCACCGCACCTCATCGACGCCGCTGCGCGGCGGGCCTCCTGAATTGCGTGAGATGCGCTGGTGGGACCTGGAGCCGGTGCTGGAGCTCGAGCACGAACTGTTTCCCGAGGACGCCTGGTCTCCTGGCATGTTCTGGTCGGAACTCGCGCACTCCCGGGGCCCGCAGGCCACCCGCCGCTATGTGGTCGCAGAGGCCGACGGGAAGGTCGTCGGCTACGCGGGGCTGGCGGCGGCCGGCGGACTCGGCGACGTGCAGACCATCGCCGTCGACCGCAGTCAGTGGGGGACCGGACTCGGCTCCCGGCTGCTGACCGACCTGCTGCAGCACGCCACCGCCTTCGAGTGCGACGAGGTGCTCCTCGAAGTCCGTGTGGACAACGTCAGGGCCCAGAAGCTGTACGAGCGCTTCGGCTTCGAGCCCATCGGATTCCGCCGCGGCTACTACCAGCCGGGCAACATCGACGCCCTCGTCATGCGACTGACCGTACAAGGAACAGAGACCAACTGATGGCTGACGAACCGCTCGTACTCGGCATCGAGACCTCCTGCGACGAGACCGGTGTCGGCATCGTCCGCGGTACGACCCTGCTCGCCGACGCGATCGCCTCCAGTGTCGACACCCACGCCCGCTTCGGCGGCGTGGTGCCCGAGATCGCCTCCCGCGCGCACCTGGAGGCGATGGTGCCGACCATCGAACGCGCGCTGAAGGAGGCGGGCGTGAGCGCCCGCGACCTCGACGGCATCGCGGTCACCGCCGGGCCGGGCCTCGCGGGCGCGCTGCTGGTCGGCGTCTCGGCGGCGAAGGCCTACGCGTACGCCCTGAACAAGCCGCTGTACGGGGTCAACCACCTCGCCTCCCACATCTGCGTCGACCAACTCGAGCACGGCCCGCTGCCCGAGCCGACGATGGCGCTGCTCGTCTCCGGCGGCCACTCCTCTTTGCTGCTCGCACCCGACATCACCGCCGACGTGCGGCCCATGGGCGCCACCATCGACGACGCGGCCGGTGAGGCCTTCGACAAGATCGCGCGCGTCCTCGACCTCGGCTTCCCCGGTGGCCCGGTCATCGACCGGCTGGCGAAGGAGGGCGACCCGGCGGCGATCGCGTTCCCACGCGGACTGAGCGGTTCGAGGGACCCGGCGTACGACTTCTCGTTCTCCGGGCTGAAGACGGCCGTGGCCCGCTGGATCGAGGCCAAGCGCGCCGCCGGCGAGGAGGTGCCGGTGCGGGACGTGGCGGCCTCCTTCCAGGAGGCGGTCGTCGACGTGCTGACGCGCAAGGCGGTGCGCGCCTGCAAGGACGAGGGCGTCGACCACCTGATGATCGGCGGCGGTGTCGCGGCCAACTCCCGGCTGCGGGCCCTCGCGGAGGAACGGTGCCAGCGGGCCGGGATCCGGCTGCGCGTACCCCGGCCGAAGCTGTGCACCGACAACGGCGCCATGGTGGCGGCACTGGGCGCGGAGATGGTCGCCCGCAACCGGCCGGCCTCCGACTGGGAGCTGTCGGCGGACTCTTCGCTGCCGGTGACCGACACGCACGTTCCGGGCGCGCACGGCCATGACCACCACCACGGCCACGACCATGTGCACGAGGTCAGCAAGGAGAACCTCTACTCATGACCGTCGTCGCCCTGATGTGGGAGGCCCGCGCAGTCCAGGACCGCGGCGCGGAGCTGCTGGAGTGGGCCCGCACCCGGGAACTGACGCACGAGCCCCTGCGCCGTGAGACGTTCCGGTCGGCAGGGGACCGGGTGCTCGTCATCACCTGGTGGGAGGCACCGAACACGGACGCGGACCTCCCCGAACTGCCCGAGCCGGCGGCCGATCTGATCACCCGCCCCGTGCACCGCTGGCGGTTCGAGTCGCTCGGCTGAGCAGTTCCACGAAAAAAATCCGGCGTGTGTGTCGATCCGGTTCCCTCCCGTTCGACGCAGGGGTGAGAGGCGGGGAACGGCCCCGTCCTCACGAGACGAGGAGTCACCATGCCGCGCTTTCTGTCGATGATCCGCATCGAGGAGAACAAGATCTCCGAGGACGACTTCCCCGAGGAGCTCGGCGAGCGGATGGGCAAACTGCTCGAGGAGATCACCAAGGCCGGCGTCATGCTGGACACCGCCGGTCTCCGGCCGACCGCCGAGGGCACCCGCGTGACCTGGTCCGACGGCAAGATCTCCTACACCGACGGGCCCTTCACCGAGACCAAGGAAGTCATCGGCGGCTACTCCATCACGCAGTGCAAGGACAAGGCCGAGGCCCTGGAGTGGGCCAAGCGCTTCCTCGAGATCCACCCGGAGAGGTGGACGATCACCTGCGAGGTCCGCGAGATCGAAGAGGGCTGAGCGCCTGCCGCGCTTGCCCCTGTTCTGCCGCGGCTGCTCTGATGGGTGGCCGTGACGGCAGCAGGAACGACCGCGGCGGTCGAAGCGGTGTTCAGGATCGAGTCCGCGCGGATCATCGCCGGCGTGGCCCGCATCGTTCGGGATGTGGGCATCGCCGAGGAGCTCGCGCAGGACGCTCTGGTCGCCGCGCTGGAGCAGTGGCCGGAGTCGGGCGTCCCGGACAGGCCGGGAGCCTGGCTCATGGCCACCGCCAAGCACCGTGCGATCGATCTCGTACGCCGCAAGGAGACGTACGCCCGCAAGCTGGCCGAGGTGGGACGGGCCCTGGAGGACGTCGGGCCGCCGGTCGAACCGTCGGACCCCGACGACATCGACGACGACCTGCTGCGGCTGATCTTCACCGCCTGTCATCCGGTGCTCTCCACCCACGCCCGCATCGCGCTCACGCTGAGACTGCTGGGCGGGCTGACGACGGAGGAGATCGCCCGCGCCTTCCTGGCCGCGGAGCCGACCGTCGCGCAGCGCATCGTCCGCGCGAAACGGTCGCTGGCGAAGGCGGGCGTCCCTTTCGAGGTCCCGTACGGCGCCGACCGGGCCGCGCGACTCGGCTCGGTGCTCGAAGTCATCTACCTGATCTTCAACGAGGGCTACTCGGCCACCGCGGGCGACGACCTGGTGCGCCCGGCGCTCTGCGAGGACGCCCTGCGGCTGTCCCGGGTCCTGGCCGCCCTGATGCCGGACGAACCCGAAGTGCACGGCCTGAACGCCCTCCTGGAACTTCAGGCGTCCCGCATCCCCGCCCGCACGGGACCGGCCGGCGAGCCCGTGCTGCTCGCGGACCAGAACCGGGCCAGGTGGAGCCGGCTGCTCATCCGGCGCGGCATCGAGGCGCTGGACCGGGTGGGCGGCGGCCCCTACGGCCCGTACGCGCTGCAGGCCGCGATCGCCGCCTCCCACGCGAGGGCGGTGCGCTACGAGGACACGGACTGGCCGATGATCGCCGCACTGTACGGGCAGTTGGCGGCCCTGACCCCGTCCCCGGTCGTGGAACTGAACCGGGCGGTCGCCGTCTCGATGGCCGAGGGCCCGGAGGCGGGCCTGGCGCTGGTCGACGCGCTCGCCGACGAACCGGCGCTGAAGGACTACCACTTGCTGCCGAGCGTACGCGGCGACCTGCTGGCCCGGCTGGGGCGTACGGACGAGGCACGGGCCGAGTTCGAACGGGCCGCCTCCCTGACCCGTAACGCCAGGGAGCGGGAGCTGCTGCTGGAGCGTGCGGCGGACACCGCCCGGTAGCCTCGTCACCATGCCCAGCCGTGCCGTTCCTCCCCCGCCCCCGCCTGCCGAAATACGGGCCTGGCCCGACGAAGAGGCCCTGCTCGCCGACCGGGCACGGGCCATGACGGAGCTTCACCGGCTGAGCATCGACCCGAAGCGACTGGTACTGCTGTGGCTGACGGCGGTTGGCTTCGCGACGGGATGGTGGCTCTTCGGAGCTGCGCTGCGCTTCTTCACCGAGACGCCGAGCTTCCCCGACGTCCTCCTCGGCGCGATCACCGGCGCCATCGGCGTCGGCTGCATGGTGCCGACGGGCATCGTGATCGGCCTCGGCATCGCCCGCGACGCGGAAGTACGCGACCGGCTGCGGCAGTGGAGCGCCCTCGCCTGCGACCCGGCGAGGGACACCCGCTACGGCGCACCGGCCCTGAGCCTCGTCTGGTTCCTGCCGTCGTTCCTGCTGTGCGCCCTCGGCCTGTGGGTCTCCTTCACCGTCCCGGCCGGCGCAAGGCCGGGCGAGGACACGTTGGCCGGCGTCGTCCTGCTGATGGGATTCGGCCTGATCCTCTGGCTCACCGGCCTGATCGGCATCGCGAAGGCGGTGAGCCACTACCGGTGGGCGATCCGGCTGGTACCAAGGCCTTCGGCCGGCGCGCACCGCTGACACGCTCGGGCCCCTCGGAGGAGGCCCGACGCCCCTTTTCCCGGCGCGTTGTCGGCCTACGGAAAGCGACGGGTGGTGATCAGCGCTGCCCGATCGCTCGC
Source organism: Streptomyces sp. NPDC006283 (assembly GCF_040613325.1). Classification (NCBI taxonomy): domain Bacteria; kingdom Bacillati; phylum Actinomycetota; class Actinomycetes; order Kitasatosporales; family Streptomycetaceae; genus Streptomyces; species Streptomyces sp. NPDC006283. The sequence continues at coordinate 9,520 of NZ_JBEXRZ010000196.1, forward strand.
ACTACGCATCTTCGAATCGCCAGGCGACAAGGAGGAAGTCGGGAGAGACCGCGATCAAGCAAATGTCGTAAAGAGTTGTCGCCAATGAGTTGAAGTGGAACCCGGCTTGGAGGAAATCGGCTTCGTAGCCGTCCTCGGCGTGACCGTGATTGGTGAAGAAGTCCGCCCCACTGCCCACCGCTTGCAGTGTGTCCCGCACGCACTTGTCCCTGACCGGGTCCGGTCGATGGAGCGATTCTTCGGGACCCCAGTAGAAGGAACCGACCGCCAGGAGCTTCAGCAGGTCACGGGCGCCGGACTCGGACACGGGCAGGAGACTGCGGCGCAGGTCGTCGATGGTGACGGTCCCGAACATCGTGGCCGCTTCCACCCCGGCATGAGCGATTCCTTTCGCGCCCGCCACCACGGACAGCACATCGGCCATCCAGTCCCTGTTCGTCCTTCGCGCCAAATGAAGAAGAGTGTTCTGTCCGTCGAAGTAACGGATGGCGCACTCGGGCAGATTTTCGGTGACCACCGGCATGACGCTCACTTCGCGTTAGGGGATCGGCACGGTCCCCCTCCATGCGGTCGATGATCACTCTCCGCCAACCTGACAACGCCCTGCGACAGTAGTTCATTGGTAGAGCACGATGCGGATGTCACCCCCGCTAAAGGGACTGCCCCATCAGCAGCTGGGAGGCAGGCGCTCCTACCTGGAGAGCAGCGCAGCAGCGCCTTCAGCCGCGTGTGCGGAGCCGGTTGGCGAGTTCGGTGAGCCAGGCGCCGGGTGTGTAAGGGGCTGGTGAGTCGACTTCCATGCCGAGTTCTGCGACGGCGATCACGTAGTCGGATTCGTCCAGGGGCAGGGTGAGCAGGTCGTGGATCTCGCCGGTCAGTTGGGCGATGAGGCCGGAGTCGGTGGTGTCCAGGTAGTCGTCGAGTGCGGCGTCGTGGTCGTCGAATTCGTCCGGCATGTCCTGGGAGAACCAGCCGCCAAGGAGTTGGGCGAGTTCGGGGAAGCGGGCGTGCCATTCCCAGTGTGTCCGGGGGGTGGCCGGGGGTGGGGCCTGGCCGGTGTCGACGCTTTCCTTGAGCCGGTCGGCGAGGCGGAGCAGCCATGCCTGGATCTGGGAGTCCGGCAGCCCGACGTCGGGTACGGGGTAGAACTCGCCGAGGCGCAGCCGGAGTCGGCCGGGTGGGTTGTCGGCGTAGGTGCGCAGTTGTTCCTCTGCGATCGGGATGGCCCAGGGGCGGGTGCGCCAGGTGTGCCGCAGGTACGCGGTCAGGGGTTCGTCCTCGTCGGCGGTGCGGCCGAGGTAGGCGCGGATGACGTGGTCCAGCTCGCCGTACTTGCGGTCGTGTTCGCGCGGCTTCAAAGACACGAGGTGCTGCCTCTAGAGGTAGATCGGGAAGGTGGCGTGGACGGTGAAGCCGTGCGGGCTCGCCTTGTCCCGCTTGAGGATCACCCGGGCGGCCCGCACATCGAGGGGCTCGCGGCCGGCGAGCATCATCGCCTGGATCAGGACACGCCCGACCGGCTCCGGCCGGGACGGCCACGCGGCCTCGATGGTCAGCCGCTGACGGGTCGACTGGGCCAGCCAGCGGTGGATGGCCTGCTCATTGGCCGTGACGACCTGCTGGGTCGCCCACTGGGCAGTCTCCCTGTCGGGATAGCTGGCGGCGCGGTTCTGAGTGACGGCGGCGGTCATGAGTGCTCTCGTTGCATGTGATCGTTGACGGTGTCGATGAGCTCACGGAGCCGGTCGCGGTCGGCCCAGGAGAGGCGTGGCCTGAGTGCGTCCGGTCCGGGGAAGAGGGACAGGGCACGCTGCGCCTCGCCCGCGTAGGCGGCCGCACGCTCATGGCAGTACGGGTGCTCGTTGGTCAGCATCGACCGGACGATTTCGGGGAATGGCCTGTCACCCTCGTCCATGAGGATGGCGTCGAAACCGAAAAGGTAGGGGAACGTCTGCAGGAATTCCTGGCCGCCCATGGGGAGTTCCGAGTATTCCGGTGCGCCTTGGCGATCGAGGATCCGCACCAGTTCGGCCAGCGTGCGCAGATAGTCGGCGGGCTCCATGTCACCCGCCGCTCGTGCGGCCACTTCCCGGAACCGTGGCGGGAACGGGTCGAGCCCTCCCGCCCGCTCGACGGAATCCGCGGCGAATTCCAGCACTCCCGCCGCGGCATGGACCGAGCAGTTCCAGTGGGCGATCCAGTCGTTGCGGACGAGGCGGATGTAGCGCTGAAGCTCTTCGTCCAGCGACAGCTGCCCGCCCGACTCCTGTGCCGCGACGGCGATGTCGAGCAGCCGCACGGCCGGACCGTCGGAAAGCAGCGACACGGGCGACGGCTGCATGGGGTGCACCTCTCTCACGGACCTTTGTGCGGCATCGCGGTGAGCACGATGAAGGGCGGCTCCAGGCCTTCTTTGTAGATCAGACGCACCTGGGCCCAGCTCTTGTCCTCGACCTTGGCATTCATGCCGTCCGCAGCATAGTCGTCACGCGAGACACTGCGGCCGGTAGTCTGACCTGGGAATTCCATGTAGAGGGGTGGCTGGATCTCCGATTTGTTCGGATCGTAGTTCGGGTTGTTCTGGATCTTCTTCTCCACGCTGTCGATCCAGTCCGCGATCCGGTTCTCGTTCGCGTCGTTCTGGAGCGTCGACTGGGTGAAGCGCTGCGCCGACGCCAGGTCCGGGAAGGAGGATGCGGCCGGAGCACCGGGCTGGTCCCGTAGCCGCATCCTGAGCTGGTCGTCGTCCAGACCGACGTGCTTGTCGATGGGATGGCTGCCGTAGAGCCCTTCCTGGTTCGCCAGGTCCATGGGGTAGTAGATGTTGTCAGGGTCCACCCCGGGGACCGTGAAGTGGTGCTGCGGCTTGAAGTCGTTGAGGGCACGGGCGCCGAAGGCTTGTGCACGGGCGTCCTCCGACTTGAAGGTGGGCGCACTGCGGAATGCCTCGTGCAGCGGCTCCATCAGGGCGTTCAGCTTCGGGACCAGGCCGTTCACCCGCGTGTTGTACGCCTCGACCACCCTGTTGATCGCCGCGGTGTCGATGTTCAGGGTGATTTCCACGCTGAGCTCGGCCGCGCCTTTCGCGAGGCCCTTGAGAAAGCGCCCGGCGGCTTTGGCGCCCTCCTTGACGTCGCCGAGGTCCACGCCGTCGCTCAGGTCGATCTTGCCGACCGCCTCGCGCACGGCCTCCATATAGATGTCCCAGACCTTGCCGTTGAGGTCCACGGCGGCTTCCGCGAACTCGTACAGCAGGTCGCTGACCTTCATGGCCGTGTCGAAGAGCACGGTCATCACGGGGTGGGTGGCGCCGGTGGTCGCCGATGCCGAGTCGTGCTTCCACTCGTACCCTGCCGTGGACGTGCCCCAGGCCGTCGTCCCCCACAGCGAGCTGCAGAACTGCCGCATCGCATCGTGCCACTCGCTGTTTGTCTGCTGGGTGATGCTGCTGACCTGCCCGGTCAGGGCGCTCTCGGTGACCGAGAGCGACATCGTCATGTTCCGCCATGCCTTGGACAGGTCGTTGAGGTAGTGCTGATGGGGGTATGGGTAGACATCCGCGACCTTCCCCCAGCGGAAGGCGTGCTTGAGGACCGGGCGGAAGGCATCGCGAAGGACCTCGGGAATGCACTCCAGGATGCTGCGCAGCCAGCCGTCTCCGCCGTCGTCGTCGCCCCACTTCAGATTCGGGACGCTCCCGTAGGAGGGAACCGTGTCGATCACCTGGGGAGGGGGCTGGACCACCGGCTTCTTCTTGCCGGTCGGGTCGGCAGCCGCTTCGGCCTTGGAGTAGTTGTTGGCCGTGGTCGTGAATCCGACGGCGGCGCCGCCGATGCTGACGACACTCTTCGCCCAGACTTCCAGGAAGCGGTTGCCGACCTTGACGTAGGCGGAGGCGAACGCCTGCGCGGCGGTGCCGTAGCCGCCCGCGTCGGGGTGCTTCTGCAGGTCGGTCAGCAGGTTCTTGGCTGCCTGGTTGTACATCGGCTGTTGGTCGGCGAAGCCCCCGGAGACGCGGTGCAGGTCCGACGGCTTGACGTCGATGGTGCCGTTCTGCGGAGGCGGTGGCGTGCCCATCAGGCGGCTCCCCAGCCTCGCAGGACCGCGCGGTGGGCCTCGGCGTAGTTGGCGTGACCGGTGGTGACCACTTCGTGGAGCCATGCCTGTGCGGCCTGGAGGTCCGCCATCTGCTTGTCCCACTGGTCGAGTTCTTCCACGAAGGCGTCGCGGGCGTCGCCCTTCCAGGTCAGGACGACCTTTTCGGTGCGGGTGTAGAGGTCTTCCAGGCGCAGGTTGAGCTGTTTGAGGATGTCTTCGAGTTCGCCGGCCGCTTCGCGCAGTGTGCTGAAGCTGAC
>NZ_JBEXRZ010000197.1:0-13855 GCF_040613325.1 Streptomyces sp. NPDC006283
CCGCCCCCGAGTCCTCGATGAGGACGGCAACGGCGACCTCCTTGCCAGGGGCGGGGACGGGTATCAGGACACACGGCGCGCCCGGCGCCGGCCCGTGTCCAGCCTCACCTCCGCGGGCAGCGCCTCCAGGCCCGCCGAATCCCTCGCATGCGCGATCGCCTCGTCCGTGAGCCGCGTCAGCGCTTCGCCCGGCGCCGCGTCCGGTTCCAGGTGCAGTGCCATCCGGACCCGCGGCGTGGTCCGGCGGCCGGTCAGGGCGACGGACGCGCGCGAGACCCCGTCCAGCGACGACGCCTCCTCCGTCAGCACGCCCTCCAGCGCCCGCCCCCTCAGCAACGCGCCTTCGCCGTCGCCGCTCTCCACGAGCACCTCCGAGAGCCGTGCACGGCGAAGTTGGGCGAGGAGCCACCACAGGCCGAGCACCAGCAGCAGCGCGAGGACCGCGATGACAACCGGCCACCACCACCCCTCGTCCTGCCACCGGGCCCGGTCCGCGTCGCTGAGCAGGACGTCGCTGCGCCCGTCGAAGGGCCACCATGACGGTACGGAGAGACCGGCGCCCGCCGCGAGCACCGCGCCCCCGGCGCACACCAGGACCAGCCCGACGAGGCCGAGGGCCACCCGGTTGACGGCTCGAAGCGTCCCCTGCACCGGTCCTCACCCCTTCTTCGGTGGCCGGCCGACGTGCACGGACAGGGCCGGCGGCCTGGCGAGGCCGAGTTCCTTCAGGCCGGCGCCGAGTGCCTCGTCCAGGTCGGCGCGCACGGCGTCGAGTTCGCGGAAGTGCGCCCGCGCCCGCACCGACGCCTTCGAGCGCCGCATCCGTACTCGGACGCTCTGTACTCCCGAGACCTCCATCGCCCGGTCGCGCAGCACCAGCGCCGCAGCCTCGCGGTGGAGGCCGGCCCGGACATGCGCCTGGTCACGCCGCATGGGCAGCAGCGCCCGGAGGCCGGGAGTCACCGCGAGGACGATCAGCCAGATGCCGACGAGCACCGCGAGCCCGGCGGCGGCCAGCACCGCGACCTCGTCCAGCCGCCATTCGGCGAGCCGGTCGGCGGTGACGCGCCGCCACTGCATGGCCGGCCGGTCCGCCCGTACGGCGGCGATGTCGTACAGCAGCAGCCCCGCTCCACCGACGACGACCAGGGCGAGCAGCCCGGCGGGCACGCGGCGCACGGACCAGAAGCGGCCGGCCTTGCCGCCGTGACCGTCCGCGGGCACCGACGCCGGGTCGTACGCGGAGGCCGACGCGGACTGGTCCAGTTCGAGAACGGGTCGGGCGGGACGCGCGGACTGCTCGCGTGCAGTGGGTTGTTCCGGCTCGGTCGGTTCGGTCATCGAATCCTCCCCTGCGCCGCGCGCCGCGAGTGGACGGAGTGCAGCCGCTCGACCTGCACCGCCACCTCGGGGACGTCCATCCCCGCCAACGTCCTTACCCGTTCGACGACTTGGCGACGCACAGCACCGCACTGGGCGCCGATGTCCGACGGGTAGTCCAGCTCCAGGCTCACCCGCACCCGGGCCGTGTCGTGATGGACGACGACCATGGCATGCGGCGGTGCACCGCCTTCCGGTACGCCGGGGAGCGCTTCACGTGCCGCCCGCGCGGCGATCTTCGCGACGACGCGGTCGGCGATGCTCGTCGCCCCCCGGTCGGCCGGCGCCACCCGACCCCCGGGCGCGCCGCTGCCCGGCGCACCGCTCGCCCCCGCAGCGTCCGGGACCACGACGCGTCACCGCCGCCCGTCGCCACGCTCGCGGCTCCGGAAGAAGTCGCCGACCTCGAGGTCGCCCTCGAGGAACCGGCCGACCACGAAGCCGACCGCTCCCAACGCCGCCACCACCAAAAACGCCCCGAACCCACCGAAGTACCCGGCGAAGCCGAGCGCCATGCCGGCGATCAGTCCGACCACGGCCATGCTCATGTCGAGCTCCTTCTACTGCTTTCCAGCGGCCTCTTCGGTTTCTCCAGGCTCGGCGGCCAAGGCGCCACCGGCTGCTACTGGAGTCGCGGCTCCGGCTCCTCTTCTTCCTCGTCCGGCAGCTTCACGTCGCTGACGGCGATGTTCACCTCGACGACCTCGAGGCCGGTCATGCGCTCCACGGCGGAGACGACGTTCTCGCGGACCGCGCGGGCGACATCGGCGATGGAGACTCCGTAGTCGACGACAATCTCCAGGTCGAGCGCCGTCTGCACCTCGCCGACCTCGGCCTTCACCCCGCGGGTGGCACTGGACCTGCCGCCGCCGGCCCCTCCCACCCGGTCGCGTACGGCGCCGAAGGTGCGCGCCAGCCCACCGCCCATCGCGTGTACGCCCAGAACGTCCCGGGCGGCCAGCCCGGCGATCTTCTCCACGACACCGTCGGCGATGGTGGTGCGGCCCCGGGCTGCGGGCTCCGGGAGACGCTTGCCGCCAGTGGCCTTACGCGTCGCGTCGCTGGAGCCGGACTCGCTTCCGGATGTCGGGCTCAGGTTGCGGCCAGGTGTCTCGCTCATCGCCGTGGTCCTTTCCGAGCGGTCGTGACCTCCAATTGCCCACACTAAGGGCGTTTGCCCGCATCCGCCCCGGGGATGCGGCAGGCTGGAGCAATGACCACTTCCGATGCGGCGCGACGGCAGGTGCGGCGGGCGATCGGCCTCGGCAGACTGCTTCCGCTCGGCGGCCCGGCGGACGGCGCCTGGCTGTCCGAACGGGCGGCCGCGACGGTGCTGCGCGATGCGGGCGCCACAGCCGTGCCGAAAGCCGCGCTGGGGACGATCCGGCTCTCCCTCGTGGCCCCGGACGCCGCCGAGGAGCCGACGGTGCCTGCACCCCCGACCGCTTTGTGGCCGGGGCCGCTGCGCGTCGAGGCGGACGTGTCGGTCTGGGACCTCGAGGAGCCCCTGCCGGCGCTGACTGCCGCCCTGCGCGCGGCCTTGTTCGAGACGGCGTCGGACGTCCTGGGCCTCGCGGTCACGACGGTGGATCTACGGGTGCGCGAGCTGCTGGACTCCGCGCCCGAGGAGCGGCCGGTGCCGGATGCCCCCGCGGCGGTGCACCCGTCGGACCCGGCCGGGACCGCCGCGGCGGCGACGCCGGGCGTCGCCCACCTGACGGCGACGCTGGGCACCGCCGTGCACTACGGCCCGGACCATGTCCGCGTCGAACTGGCGACGGCGCCGGGGCATGTGGCGCTGGAGGTGGCGAGGGCGGCCCGAAGCACGGTGGCGGCGGCTTTGTCCGACGACCGCGCGGTGACGGTCGTGGTCACCGCGGTCTCATGACGGACCGGTACCGCGCCCTCGCCCCCGGCGAACGGGGTCGAGCATGACGGAACCCGTACTGCGCGCCCCGGACCCCGGCGAGACGGGGTCGAGTCCCGCCGGGGTCGCCTCCCACGGCACCGGGCCGTAGCGGGAGTCCGGGGCGCAGGGCCCGGGGCAGCGCCCCGTCAGTCCGCGAGGCCGGCCAGGTCGCGCAGGCGTCGGCCCTGCGCCGCCCGCTCGGCCGCGCGCTGCTCGTCGTAGGAGCGGCCCGCCGCATCCCGCAGCAGCGCCTTCGTCTCGATCACCGCGTCCCGGGGTGCGGCGAGCAGCGCCGCGGCCAGGTCGCGCACGGCACCGTCGAGTTCCTCCGCGGGGACGACGAGGTTGGCCAGGCCCGTGCGCTCGGCCTCCTCCGCATGGACGAAGCGGCCGGTCGCACAGATCTCGAGGGCGCGGGCGTAACCGACGAGCGACACCAAGGGGTGCGTGCCGGTGAGGTCGGGGACGAGCCCGAGGCTGGTCTCGCGCATGGCGAACTGCACGTCCTCGGCGACGACCCGCAGGTCGCAGGCGAGGGCGAGCTGGAATCCGGCGCCGATCGCATGGCCTTGGACGGCCGCGACGGACACGATGTCATTGCGGCGCCACCAGGTGAACGCCTCCTGGAACTCGGCGATCGACGCGTCGACTTCCGCGTCGGAGCCGCGTGCCAGGTCCATGAAGGACGGCTCGCCTTCGAAACCCTCCGGCGTGAACGCCTGCCGGTCGAGTCCCGCGGAGAAGGACTTGCCCTCACCGCGCAGCACAACGACCCGCACGCTGCCCGGCAACGAACGACCGGCCTGCGCCAACGCCCGCCACAGCGCGAAGTTCTGGGCGTTGCGCTTGGCCGGGTTCGTCAGGGTCACCGTGGCAACCGCATCATCGACGGTGAGCCGTACGCCGTCCTTGTCGAGTACAGGATCGAGCGAAGTCATGAGACGCCTCCGGTTCGGTGCAGTCGGGCCTACTCTTCGGACTTGAGGAAGGTAAGCTACTGCACAGTAACCGCCCGGCCGACCGTGGGACCGGCCAGGGGGCCACCGTGACACCGACAACGGAACCGATGAACCGGACGAGGAGCCTCTTCCGGTGGAACTGTCAGGCCGAAGCGGCCTTCTTGCCCCGCGTCGCTCCGCCACGTCCTCGCAGAACGACTCCGGACTCACTGAGCATCCGGTGGACGAATCCGTAGGAGCGGCCGGTCTCTTCGGCCAGCGCCCGGATGCTTGCACCGGAGTCGTACTTCTTCTTCAGGTCTGCCGCGAGCTTGTCGCGCGCGGCGCCGGTAACCCGGCTGCCCTTCTTCAGAGTCTCGGCCACCCGTGCCTCCTCATGGGAAGTGCGCTCTGGACTTCTCATGATCACCCCTACCGGGCGTCCTGGCCACCCATTCGACAAGGTCAGTACGGAACGCTTTGCCGTGCGGTATACGGCCGCCACGACCGGAATGATGCATTCCGGTCGGCTCTGGCGGACCGTCTGGCCGGGCTCGGGGGCGTCCTACCAGGTCAGGGCAGGAACAGGGAAAGCGCCACGACGGAGAAACGGACGGCGGCGGTCCACCAGTCGCCACGCCGCGATACGAGACGCACTCACACAGATGATGGATCACCCGTAGGCCGAATGATCCATAGCAAGTGGATCAACGGGGTCCGGTATGGGCGCCGGACCCCGCATTCCGTGCCGTGGGGAGGCCGTCAGGCCAGCGTCACGAGGTCCGCGTAGTCCGCGCCCCACAGGTCCTCGACACCGTCCGGCAGCAGGATGATCCGCTCCGGCTCGAGCGCCTCGACCGCGCCCTCGTCGTGCGTGACGAGGATCACCGCACCCTTGTAGGTGCGCAGCGCACCGAGGATCTCCTCGCGGCTGGCCGGGTCCAGGTTGTTGGTGGGCTCGTCGAGCAGCAGGACGTTGGCGGACGAGACGACCAGGGTGGCCAGTGCGAGCCGGGTCTTCTCGCCACCGGAGAGGACACCGGCCGGCTTGTCGACGTCGTCGCCGGAGAAGAGGAACGAGCCCAGCGTCTTGCGGACCTCGACGAGGTCGAGGTCGGGCGCGGAGGAGCGCATGTTCTCGAGCACCGTGCGGTCGGGGTCGAGGGTCTCGTGCTCCTGGGCGTAGTAGCCGAGCTTGAGGCCGTGGCCCGGGGTGACCTGGCCGGTGTCCGGCTTCTCGACGCTCGCGAGGAGCCGCAGCAGGGTGGTCTTGCCCGCACCGTTGAGGCCGAGGATGACGACGCGCGAGCCCTTGTCGATGGCGAGGTCCACGTCGGTGAAGATCTCGAGGGATCCGTAGGACTTGGACAGGCCCTCCGCACTGAGCGGCGTCTTGCCGCAGGGCGCGGGTTCGGGGAAGCGGAGCTTGGCCACCTTGTCGGCGACCCTGACGTCCTCGAGACCCGCCAGCAGCCGCTCGGCGCGGCGCGCCATGTTCTGCGCGGCGACGGTCTTGGTGGCCTTGGCGCGCATCTTGTCGGCCTGCGAGTTGAGGGCGGCGGCCTTCTTCTCCGCGTTCTGCCGCTCACGCTTGCGGCGCTTCTCGTCGGCCTCGCGCTGCTGCTGGTAGAGCTTCCAGCCCATGTTGTAGACGTCGATCTGCGAGCGGTTGGCGTCGAGGTAGAAGACCTTGTTGACGACGGTCTCCACGAGGTCGACGTCGTGGGAGATCACGATGAAGCCGCCGCGGTAGGTCTTCAGGTAGTCGCGCAGCCAGACGATCGAGTCGGCGTCGAGGTGGTTGGTGGGCTCGTCGAGCAGGAGGGTGTCGGCGTCCGAGAAGAGGATGCGCGCGAGTTCGACGCGGCGGCGCTGACCGCCGGAGAGTGTATGGAGCGGCTGGCCGAGCACACGGTCGGGCAGGCCGAGCGCGGCGGCGATGGTGGCGGCCTCCGCCTCCGCGGCGTACCCGCCCTTGGTCAGGAACTCGGTCTCCTGGCGCTCGTACTGGCGCAGCGCCTTCTCGCGGGTGGCGCCCTGGCCGGTGGCGATGCGCTCCTCGTTCAGCCGCATCTTGCGGATGAGGGTGTCCAGGCCGCGGGCCGAGAGGATGCGGTCACGGGCGAGCACGTCGAGGTCGCCGGTGCGCGGGTCCTGCGGGAGGTAGCCGACCTCGCCGGAGCGGGTGATGGTGCCGCCTGCGGGGATGCCTTCACCCGCGAGGCACTTGGTGAGCGTGGTCTTGCCCGCTCCGTTACGGCCGACGAGGCCGATGCGGTCGCCCTTGGCGATACGGAAGGAAGCGGACTCGATGAGGACGCGCGCTCCGGCGCGCAGCTCGATACCGGATGCGGTGATCAAGGAAAAACTCCAGGGCGGTAGGACGGCGGAAGGGACGGGCGATAGACGCTTCTACGCCGCCTAATGCACAAGGAGAATTGCCATACGGCCCAGTCTAACGGGACGGTGCAAGTGGTTTTCCGCCCCGGAGAGCCGGGGAACGCCGCAGCGCACCGCGGACGCGGGAGCCGACAGAAGGGGCGCCTTGCCCGGATCCGCTCGATACTCGGCGTGGAAGCGGGGAAGGCGGTGAGGTGGCCCATGCAGTTCGACGACGACGCCGGCCTGGACACCTCGGAGGTCCAGGACGCACGGGGCAGCAGGATCCCCGGCGGCCGGGCCACGATCGGCGGCGGCCTCGCCGGCCTCGCGTGGAACTCCAGGCCGACTGCTACGCGGGGGTGTGGGCGCACCACGCGACGACGACGCCGGACGGCAAGACCGGCGAGCCGCTGATGACGTCGCTGACCGAGGCCGACATCGAGGACGGCATGAACGCGGCCGCGGCGGTCGGCGACGACCGGATCCAGGAGCGGCTCCAGGGCCGGGTCACCCCGGAGTCCTGGACACACGGCTCGGCGGCCCAGCGGCAGCAGTGGTTCGCCATCGGCTACCGCACCGGTGACCCGGGCCGCTGCGACACGTTCCGCTGACGGCCGTTGCCGGTGGCGCTGAGGGCCGTTGTCAGTGGCGGGTGCCAGACTGAGACACAGATCACATCCTGTCGTCGAGCAAGTGAGGAGTGATCGGGATGGCTCAGTCGCCGAGCATCTGTCCGACGCTGGTGTACGCGGACGCCAAGGCCGCGATCAGACAGCTCACCGAGGCCTTCGGCTTCGTCGAACACGCGGTGTACGAGAACGAGGACGGCGGAATCGCCCATGCCGAACTGACCCACGGCACCGGCATGGTGATGCTGGGGAGCAAGGGCACGGGGAGCGAGTTCGACACGCTGATGAAGGACGCCGGACCGGCGGGTGTGTTCGTCCACGTCGACGACGTCGACGCGCACCACGCCCGAGCGGCGGAGCACGGCGTGGAGATCGTCACGCCGCCCACCGACCAGGACTACGGCTCCCGCGACTACATGGCCCGCGACCTCGAGGGCAACATCTGGAGCTTCGGCACGTACGCGCCGGGGGCGACGGAGTCCTCGTAGCTCTTCGTGGCCCCCGCCGCATCCGTGCGGCCGTCGTCGGAGTCAGACCCCGCCGGTTCCGGTGTGCACCTGGAAGGCGGCCCTGCGCACGGCCTTGGCCAGGGCCGGGTCCGGATGCGCGGCCGCGAGCGCGACCAGCACCTGGACCGTGCGGGGGTGGCCGCCGGCCCTGACCGCCTCGAGCAGCGCGGGGACAGTGCCCTGCACCGCGGAGTCGAGGTGGCGCAGGAGCAGCTGGGGCTCCCCGTGGTCGGCGACGGCCGCCGCGGTGTCCACCCACAGCCAGGTCGCTTCCTCGCGGGTGAGGACATCGGCCGCGTCCTCCGGGTCGGCGCCCTCGTACTCGGCGAGCCACAGCAAGGCGTACGGGCGCAGGGACGGTTCCCCTGCCGCCGCGCGAACCTCCGCCTCCGCGGGGGCGCCGACCACGCGCAGCGCCTCGAAGGCGAGGCCGCGGAGCAGGGCGTCCTCGCCACGGGCGACGGCGAGCAGTTCGCCGACGGCGCTGGAGACGGTGCGTGCCGCGAGCCAGGCGCGGTACTCGGCGCGGGCGGGGCCGGGGGTGAGGCGGGCGCAGCCGCGCAGCATGTCCTCGGCGGACTGCTCGATGTTGCCGGCGGGACTCTGGGCCGCGACGCAGATCTGCTCCAGCTTCACCCACACCGCCCAGTTGCCCAGCGGGGTGAGCGTGGCCTGGCCTCGTGCGAGGGTCAGGGCCCCGACGGCGGAGAGCCCCTCGAGAGCCCAGTCGAGAAGCGCGGCAACGGACACCTCGGCGCCTCCGGCCTCCGCCTGCGGGGCGTCGGGGAGATCTGTTTGCGCGTCGGACCGTGGGTCGTAGGGAACCTCGCAGCGTTCCTCGCGCAGTTCGGTGACGCGCTGCTGCAGCAGGTCCAGCAGGGCGGGCACGAGCACGGGGCCCGCCGAGAGCTGAAGGAGGGAGAGCACCTGGGGCACGGCCTCGACGACCTCGGCGACAGCCGTGGGCGCGACATCGCCGGGGGCGGGGTGGATCAGCGACCAGGCGTCGAACAGGGCGACCCAGCCGCGCAGCACGGCCATGTCGTCGCGGTCCCAGGCCCGCAGACGCCAGCCTGGGCGGGCCGTGTCGCCGTGCAGCTCGACCAGACCGGCGAGGCGAGCGCGGTCCCAGCCGGCCCGCACCTGATCCTCGGTCAGGTACAGGGCGTCGGCGGCCCTCTTACGGGCGCTCTCGGCGAGCGGCGTGGTGCTGGGATTCCGGTCGGCAGCTGCCCAGCGGGCGATCCGCACGGCATCGGCGAGGACCGCCCTCGCCTGGCGGGCGAGTTCGGCCGGGGCCGGCGTGCCCTCCGGCGGCCGGGGTGCCGGGCGCGTGCGCCGGGTCGTCACGGCCCGTCGTGCCGTCGCCAGGGATCGCGGGCGGACAAGACGGAGTCTGGAGTTGCGCGCCAATTGCTCATCAGGCTTTCGGGACGTCACAGGGTGCAGTCTTCCCGTTGACGGCCCGAAAGCCCAAACGGAACCCTGTGGCCCGCGCCCGACGGCCCTGCGGCCCGGGTTACATCAAGGGGGTCAGGAAGCGGCGGAGGACTTCCTCGTACGCCGTCGGGTCCGCGTTCCACATGGCGGCGTGCGGGGCGTTCGGGACCGTGTGGAGCGTGACCAGTTCGGGCCTCTGGGCGGCCAGTTGGCGTGAGCGGTGCCAGGGCGCGAGGGTGTCGTGGGGGCCGTGGAAGATCAGGGCCGGCACGTCGAGCGAGAGCGGGTCGACGGCTTCGGCGAGCCGGTCGCCGTGCGGCCCCGTGCGGCCCTGGGCAGCCCGGACGGCCAAGGGCAGCAGAGGGGCCGGGGTCCGGCGGGCGGTGGCCAGGGCGCGCACGGTCGTCTCCCAGTCGAGCACCGGCGAGTCCAGGACGACGCCGCTGATCCGGTCGCGCAGACCGGAGTTGGCGGCGGCGTGCAGCGCCATGGAGGCGCCGACGGACCAGCCGTGGACGATGACGCGCTCCGCGCCGTTGCGTACCGCGTGACGCACGGCAGCGTCGAGGTCGCGCCACTCGGAGTCGCCGAGGTGACCGAGGCCGTCCGGGGGGCGGGGAGCGCCCGGGTCCCCCCGGTAGGCGAGAGACAGGATCGGGAACTGCTGGGCGTGCAGGAACTCCATCAGGTTCAGGGTGTGTTCCCGGGTGGTGCCCAGGCCGTGCACGGCGATGATCCAGCTGGCGCGTGCGCCGGGCACGAACCAGGCAGGCAGCGCGCCGAGTTCGCCGGGGACGAGGATCTCGGAGTGCGCGAGGCCGAGGGCCGCGCCGGGGTCGCCGAGGTGCACCTGCGGGGTGAGCCTGACCCGGGTGCCGGGCTTCAGGCCGCCCTCCGTGATGTGCACGAGACGGCGCACGACCGTGTCCGGACCGTGCGGCACCCCGTCGAGCACCGGACCCACGACCGCGTGGACGCCCGGCCCCTCGAGCCCGTAGGTCCCCGGGCGCAGCGATGCCAGGCTGCGGGTCAGGACGACCCTGCCGGGCCCGGTCTCGTGCACGGTGAGCCGGGGGTCGCCCGGCAGGGGGCGGCGGGCCTGCGCTCTCAGCGCGACGTGGCTCGCGTAGCGGCCGGCCACGACCGCGGCCGCGCCGACGCCGATCAGGGTGGTGACGGCCGCTGCCGTCGCTGTAGCCGGGCGCACCTGTCCAGTGTGGGCGGGCGTGCGGGCCGGGGCCAGTGGGCGGGGCCGCGCGTGTGGCACCGCCGGCCCCGGGGGCAGCCGCCTGGCCCGCCCCTTGACGGCGTCCCGACGCCGCCCCGCGCGTCGAGCCGCGAGCGCCGGCCGGGCCGGGGCACCGCGGAGCGCGGTACCGGGTCCTCGGGTCCTCCATGTCGTCAGGTGCTGGGACGGAGCGCGGTCCGGTCCCGGGCGTCCTCCATCGCCGCCGGACACGGGGCGAAGTACGGTCCGGTCCCGGGCCCCCCGCTGCCGGGCACTTCGGGGCCGCACGCCGCCAGGCATGGAGGAACGAGACCGATCAGGGGAAGCGGGACCGCCGGGAGGAAGCACGCGCCGCAGGCGTCAGCGGGGCTGTTGGCCGTAGCCTCGGAGCTGGGCCGACGCCTCCGCCAGTTGGGTGGGGGACAGCAGGCTCGGCGTGCGGCCCGGGACGGAGGACGCCGTCAGCCAGAGGCGGCACATCCACTCCAGTTGCGCCGTGCGGTCGTAGGCCTGCGGCAGGGTGTCGCCGTAGGTGACCGTTCCGTGGTTCTGCAGGAGGCAGGCCGTGCGGTCGCGCAGGGCGTGGAGCATGTTCCGGGCCAGTTCCTCCGTGCCGTACAGGGCGTAGGCGGCGACGCGGACGGGGCCGCCGAGGGCGGCTGTCATGTAGTGGACCGGCGGAAGCTCGGGGACCAGGGTCGAGACCGCCGTGGCGTGCACCGCGTGGGTGTGGACGACGGCGCGCGCCCCGGTCTCGCGGTGGACGGCGAGGTGCAGCGGCAGCTCGCTGGTGGGTGCGAGGCTGCCGACGACCTGTGTGCCGTCGAGGTCGACACCGACGATGTCCTGCGGGGTGAGCCGGTCGTAAGGCACTCCGCTGGGCGTGACGAGGACGAGGTCGCCGACCCGTACGGAGACGTTTCCGGAGGTGCCCACCACGAGTCCCTCGGCGGCCGTCCTGCGGGCCGTCTCCACGAGGTCCCGCCATGCCCGTTCGATCGCGTCGTGCCGCGCCTCATCAGTCATGCCGTGATCCTGTCACCGAAGGCCGGCCGGTCCGACGACGGCCCGACGACGGCCCGACGACGCCACCGGGGACACGGAGGGTGTTCGAGTGGCTCCGGGGAGCGGCACCCGGGGCTGAAACAGACAAGCGGAATCCCCTGGCTCCACTTGGGGACACCGGGTCGCCGGACCCAGTTCACCTTCCGTTCATCCAGGTTGCCTACGGTCCCCGTGTCAATGACGTCAAACGATTGCCTGGGTAAATGGAACACATCACCCTGCTGCTCGCGATTGTGATCGTGACAGCGCTCGTGTTCGATTTCACGAACGGTTTCCACGACACCGCCAACGCGATGGCGACGACCATCTCGACCGGCGCACTGAAGCCCAAGACAGCGGTGGCCATGTCCGCCGTTCTGAATCTCGTCGGTGCATTTCTGTCGGTGGAGGTCGCCAAGACGATCTCCAGCGGCCTGGTCGACGAATCAGGCATCTCACCTGAAGTCATCTTCGCGGCGCTCGTCGGCGCCATCCTCTGGAATCTGGCCACCTGGCTGGTGGGTCTGCCCTCCAGTTCCTCGCACGCCCTCATGGGCGGTCTGATCGGCGCCACGGTCGCCTCGGTCGGATTCGGCGGGGTCAACGGCGGCGTCGTCGTCACCAAGGTCCTGATCCCGGCCATCGCCGCACCGCTCGTCGCGGGCCTCGCCGCCATGCTGGCCGCCCGGCTCACGTACCGGCTCGGCCGGAACACCGACGAGAAGGCCACCGCGAAGGGCTACCGCGCGGGACAGATCGCCTCCGCCGGTCTTGTCTCCCTGGCGCACGGCACCAACGACGCCCAGAAGACGATGGGCATCATCACGCTGGCTCTCGTGGCCGGCAATGTGGTCGCCCCCGGTTCCAACCCTCCGCTGTGGGTCATCGTCTCCGCCGGTGTCGCGATCGCGCTCGGCACCTACCTCGGCGGCTGGCGCATCATCCGCACCATGGGCAAGGGCCTCACCGACCTCCAGCCGCAGCAGGGCTTCGCCGCCCAGACCAGCGCGGCCAGCGTCATCCTCGCCTCGTCGAACCTCGGCTTCTCGCTGTCGACGACCCACTCCTGCTCCGGCGCGGTCATGGGCGCCGGCCTCGGCCGCAAGGGCGGGGTGGTCCGCTGGTCCACCGCCACCCGGATGTTCGTGGCGTGGGGTCTGACCCTGCCGGCCGCGGGCCTCGTCGCGGCGGCTTCGGAGTTCGTCACCAAGCAGGGCGACTGGGGTGTCGCGGCGGTCGCCGTCTTCCTCGTCGCCTCGTGCGCCGCGATCTGGCTCGTCTCGCGCCGCCAGGTCGTCGACCACACCAACGTCAACGACACCGACGTCGACGCCGCCGACGAGCGGGCGGGCGTCGTCACGACCGCCATCGCGGCCGTCACCCCGCCGCCCGCCGGCGACATCAAGGCCACCATCCCGGCCCCGGCCGAGCCCGAGCCGGCCCGTCCGGCCACGGTGTAAGGAAGCAGCAGCATGAAGATCGACTGGGCAGCTCTCGGCTCCGTGTTCGGCGTGAGCCTCGTCGCCACCGTCGCCCTGGTGGGCCTGTTCACCCTGGGCGTCGTGGGCCTGACCAAGCAGGAGGCGGCCTCGCAGGCCGGAGGCTCCGGCGCACTGGCCCGCACGGGCGCGTACGCCTGCTTCGCGCTCTGCGCGGCGGCCGTTTCCTACGGGATCTATCTGATCGTCACCTGACGCCACCGGACCCCCACAGGGCCGGGTCGAGGACACCTGCGGGTTCCTTCGGCCCGGCCTTCGTGTGTACACCGGTGTGGGGCTCGGCACACTGTCCCGCCGCAGGTCAATGGCGAGTTGACGGGCGTTCGCGCGCATGGTGGACTGCCGGGGCCATCTACGGCGGCAGAAGAGGAAGTCCGGTGCGAATCCGGCGCGGTCCCGCCACTGTCACCCGGGAGCAGACCCCCGGGGAGCCAGGAACTCTCACCGCCGGTCACGTCGAACCAGGGCGCGGACCCTGAGTGAGGACTCGTCTCATGCCCGGCTGCGGTACAGCCCTGTCCGTCGGACACCATTTCCGGGATCGCTGATCCCGTGCGTGCCGACCGAGTATTCGTGTACGGCGCCGCCGCCGGCCTCGTCGGTGACCTGCTCCTCGGCGATCCACGCCGTGGGCATCCGGTCGCCGCGTTCGGACGGACGGCCGCCGCTGTCGAGCGTGTCCTGTGGCGTGACCACCGCGGCAGGGGCGCGCTGCACACCGCGGTGTGCGCGGGCGGCGCCGCCGCCGCGGCGGCGCTGGCGAGCCGCGCCGTACGCCGCTCCCCCGTCGCGTCGATCGCGCTGACCGCCGCCGCCACGTGGGCCGTCGTCGGAGGTACGACGCTGGGGCGTGAGGCCTCGGCCATCGGCGATGCGCTGGCCGCCGGGGACGTCGAG
>NZ_JBEXRZ010000198.1:0-13841 GCF_040613325.1 Streptomyces sp. NPDC006283
CCGGCGCCGGAAAGGGGGCCGCCGGTCCCCAGGGATCCGTCAACGCGGACGGCAAGAAGGTCCGGCCCACATGGACACCAAGCCCCGAAGGCAAGAGCCGGGCGTACGCGCCGCCGAGGGCCAGCAGCTCGTCGTGGGTGCCCTGCTCCACGATCCGCCCGGCCTCCATCACCAGGATCACGTCCGCGTCCCGGATCGTGGAGAGCCGGTGCGCGATGACGAAACTGGTGCGTCCCTGGCGCAGGGAGGACATCGCGCGCTGGATGAGCACCTCGGTGCGGGTGTCCACCGAGCTGGTGGCCTCGTCGAGCACGAGGATGGAGGGTTCGGTGAGGAAGGCGCGGGCGATGGTGAGGAGTTGTTTCTCCCCCGCGCTCAGGCCGGACCCTTCCTCGTCGACGACGGTGTCGTAGCCGTCGGGCAGCGTACGGATGAACCGGTCGGCGTGGGTGGCCATCGCGGCGGCGACGACCTGTTCCCGGGAGACGTCACCCGGCACCCCGTAGGCGATGTTGTCGGCGATCGTGCCGCCGAACAGCCAGGTGTCCTGCAGCACCATCCCGATCCCGGCGCGCAGTTCGTTCCGCGACATCCGGGAGATGTCGACGCCGTCGAGCAGGATGCGGCCGCCCGTGACCTCGTAGAACCGCATCAGCAGGTTGACGAGGGTGGTCTTGCCCGCCCCGGTCGGGCCGACGATCGCGACCGTCCGGCCCGGTTCGACGGTGAGCGACAGGTCCTCGATCAGCGGCTTGCCGGGCTCGTAGCGGAAGGCCGCCTTCTCGAAGGTCACCCGCCCCGCGGCCCTGCCGTCCTTCGCCGGCGGGCGCTGCGGCCGCTCGGGCTCCGCGGACTCCTCCTCGGCGTCCAGCAGGTCGAAGACACGCTCGGCGGAGGCCACGCCCGACTGGAGGAGGTTGGCCATCGCGGCGACCTGGTTGATGGGTCCGTTGAACTCGTAGGAGTACTGCACGAAGGCCTGGACGTCGCCGATCGACAACGACCCGGAGGCCACGCGCAGTCCGCCGACGACCGCGATCAGCACGTAGTTGAGGTTGCCGACGAAGCCGAGGGCCGGCTGGATGAAGCCGGACATGACCTGGGCGCGCAGACTCGAGGCGTACAGCTGCTCACCGAGCTCGTCGAAGGTCCGTACGGCCTCCTCGCGGCGGCCGAAGGAGCGGACCTCCGCGTGACCGGTGTACATCTCCTCGACATGGGCGTTCAGTCTGCCCGTCACGGACCACTGCCGGACGAACTGCGGCTGGGCCCGCCTGCCGATGACCGCCGCCACCAGCACCGACAGTGGCACGGTCGCCAGAGCGACCAGGGCCAGCAGCGGCGAGATCCAGAACATCATCGCCAGGACGCCCACGATGGTGAGCACGGCCCGCACCATCTGGCTGAACGCCTGCTGCATGGTCTGGGTGATGTTGTCGATGTCGTTGGTGGCGCGGCTGAGCACCTCGCCGCGCGGCTGCTTGTCGAAGTAGGCGAGCGGCAGCCGCGACAGCTTCGTCTCCGCCTGCCCGCGCAGCCGGTGGCCGAGGCGCTGCACGACGGTCATCGCGAGCCGCATCTGGATCAGGGTGAGCCCGGACGAGAGGGCGATCAGGAGGAGGACGGCGGCCAGCACCTCGCCGACCGCCCGGAAGTCGACGCCGCCCGGCCCGGCCGCGCCGTCGACGACGAGGTCGGTGGCGTGACCGAGGATTTTCGGTGCGAGTACGGCGAGGGCGACGGCTCCCGTGCCCGCCGCGAGGACGCCGAGGAGCAGTGCCCGTTCCGGTGCGGTCGTGCGCAGCAGTCGCAGGCCGGACGCGCGGAAGTTCAGGGACCGTTCCAGGGCGGGCGAACCGATGCCGCCGGGGCCGCGCTGCTGCACGGCCGGGCCGCGGCGCTGCGGTGCGGGGCTCATGCGGCTTCCTCTCCTGTGAGCTGGGACAGCACGATCTCCCGGTAGGTGCCGCTGTCCCTCATGAGTTCGTCGTGGGTACCGCTGCCGACGACGCGGCCCTCCTCGAGGACGACGATCCGGTCGGCTTCGCGGATGGTGGACACGCGCTGGGCGACGATCACGACGGTCGCTTCGGCGGTCTCCTGGGCGAGTGCCCGGCGCAGGGCCGCGTCGGTGGCGTAGTCGAGTGCGGAGAAGGAGTCGTCGAAGAGGTAGACGGCGGGCCGCGCCACCAGCACCCGGGCGATGGCAAGGCGTTGGCGCTGCCCGCCGGAGAGGTTGGCGCCGCCCTGGGCGACGGGGGCGTCGAGGCCGGCGTCGAGCTGCCGTACGAAGTCCGCGGCCTGGGCGACCTCCAGTGCGTGCCAGAGCTCTTCGTCGGTGGCGTCCGGCTTTCCGTACCGCAGGTTGGAGGCGACGGTGCCGGAGAAGAGGTACGGCTTCTGGGTGACGAGTCCGACGGTGCGGGCGAGCAGTGCCGGGTCGAGGTCCCTCACGTCCGCTCCCCCGACCCGCACGTCGCCACCGGTCGCGTCGAACAGCCGTGCCGCCAGACTCAGCAGCGTCGTCTTGCCGCTGCCGGTGGAGCCGATGACGGCGGTGACACTGCCGGGCCGTGCGCTCAGGGTCACGTGCCGCAGGACGGGCTCCTCGGCACCCGGGTAGGTGAAGTCGATGTCCTGCAGACGGAGTTCGCCAGGCCCGTGCAGCCGGTGCACGGGGGCTGCGGGCGGCATGACGCTCGGCTCGGTGTCGAGGATCTCCCGGATGCGCTCGGCGCTGACCTCCGCGCGCGGCAGATGCATCATGAGGAACAGCCCCATCATCACGGCCATCAGGATCTGCGTCAGATAGCCGAGGAAGGCGACGATCGAACCCGCCTGCAGCGAGCCGGAGTCGAGCCGGTGGCCGCCGGTCCAGATGATGGCGACGGTCGCGAACTCCCAGACGATCAGGACGGTCGGGAACATCAGGGCCTGCAGCCGGCCGGCCCGCAGACCGGCGGCCAGGAGCGCGTCGTTGGCCTGCCCGAAGCGCTGCTGCTCGTGCCGGTCGCGGACGAAGGCACGGATGACGCGGATGCCCGTGATCTGCTCCCGGATCACCCGGTTGACCAGGTCGATCCGCTTCTGCATCGAACGGAAGACCGGCGGCAGGCGTCGGACGATCACCCCGACGGACAGGGCGAGGACCGGTACGAACAGCAGCAGGAGCAGGGCCAGGGGAACGTCCTGGGAGATTGCCATCGCGATGCCGCCCAGGCACATGAGCGGTGCCGCGACCAGCATGGTCAGGACGAGCAGGGCGAGGGTCTGCACCTGCTGGACGTCGTTGGTGGTGCGGGTGATCAAGGACGAGGCGCCGAAGCGTCCCACGTCGCGCACCGACAGGTCCTGGACGTGCTGGAAGACGGCGGAGCGCAGATCCCGGCCGATGCCCATGGCGATCCGTGCGGAGCAGTGGACGGCGGCTGCCGCGGCGGCGACCTGGAGGACGGTGACGGCGATCATCAGGGCGCCGGTGGACAGCACATGGCCGGTGTCGCCGCGCAGTACGCCGTTGTTGATGATGTCGGCGTTGAGGGTGGGCAGATGGAGGGCGGCCAGGGACTGGATCAGTTGGAGGAGGACGACCAGCGCGATCGTCCGGCGGTAGGGGCCCAGACGGGCGACCACGAGTTTCAGCAGCACGGCCCGTCGTCCTCAGCTCGCGTACGGGCGGACGGACTTGGCGGACCGCAGGGCATCGCCCCACCAGGCGAGCTGGTCCAGCATCGTCTTGGCCGCGGCGTCGGGGGCGCTCGGGTCGCGGTGGTTGCCGGCGTCGTCGAAGAGGGCGCCGGCGTTGTGGAAGGACACCGTGTCGCGGACGGTGACGGCATGCAGCTCGGCGAAGACCTGGCGCAGCTGCTCGACCGCGCGCAGCCCTCCGGAGATACCGCCGTAGGAGACGAAGCCGACGGGCTTGGCCTGCCACTCGGTGAAGTGCCAGTCGATGAGGTTCTTGAGGGCGGCGGGGAAGGAGTGGTTGTACTCGGGGGTGAGGACGACAAAGACGTCGGCGCCGGCGAGCTGCGGGGTGACCTTGGCCAGCTCGGCCGTCACCTGGGGCGAGGGGTTGTAGGAGAGCGCGGTGGGCAGGTCGGCGTCTGCGAGGTCGACGACCTCGACGGAGAAGTCCTCGCGCCGCGCGGCGCGGGAGAGGAACCATCGGGCGACGGTGGGCCCGAAGCGGCCGTCGCGGTTGCTGCCGATGATGACGGCGAGCTTGAGAGGGGCGGGGACGGTCGGGGTGTCAGGCGTGTTGATGTCCATGCCGAGGAGCTTGGTACCTCAAGTTTGATTGAGGTCAAGCGCTGTCTGCGATCTGTCTCGCCGGGCCGTTCGCAGCGCCCGGCAGCCCGGCCGGTGAAAGGAGGCCCGGCGCCTGTCACCCGTTCGGTCCGGTGGGCGCGACACGCCCGGCCAGCGCGGCACCAGCCTCCGCGACCTGCGGCGACGCACCCTGTCCAGGGCGCCACGCCGTGCCGGACGACGGAATCTGATTTGCCATCAGCAGGCGGGGTTCCCGGTGTGCCTCTTACCTCTGGAAGGACGACACACCGCACCACGCGCTCCCGGAGGTCCCATGCGCACCACCGCCCGCCCGCCGACCGGCAACGCGACCGTGCCCGCCACGGCCGGTTCCTGTGTCCACGGGGCCTGCGGCAGGGGCTTCGGAGAACCCGAGGTGTCCCCGTCACCCGCCGCCCCGGGCACGAAGCCCCGGACGAGCGGGCCTGTCATATCCGGTGTCGGCGAAGGCGTGGGTGCCGACACCACCAAGATCGCGGCGGGCGCGGCGGTACTGACCGCAGCCGCCGTGGGCGGAACGCTGCTCCTGCGCCGCCGGGCGAGCGGCGCGCAGAGAGGCTGACGGACCGGTACCCCTACCGTCCCTCGTACCGCCGGATCCCCCGCTCCCGTCAGGCCCCGAGCCGACGGGGGCGGGGCGACTTCTGCGGGCGGCGACGCTCAAGGCCGGCCGCTTCGCCGGCCTCACGCCGTCACTTCGCCGGCCTCACGCCGTCCACTGGTCGAAGCCGAGCTTCGCGACCAGCGAGAAGACGACGACCAGCAGCACCCCTCGGACGAACTCGCTGCCCTTCCGCAGCGCCATGCGGGCCCCGAACATGCCCCCTGCCAGATTGAACACGGCCATCAGCGCGGCGAGCTGCCACAGCACGGTGCCCTGGTAGGCGAACATCGCGAGCGCGCCGCCGTTGGTGCACACGTTGACGATCTTGGCGGTGGCCGAGGCGGTGACCAGATCGAGATGGAGCACCGCGGTGAGCGCCAGGACCAGGAACGTGCCGGTGCCCGGGCCGAACAGGCCGTCGTAGAAGCCGATGCCGCCGCCGACGAGAACAACCGCCGTGACGGCGCGGGTGCGGGTGACGCGCCGCTCGTCGGTGCCGGCGGCGGCCGTGCCGAACGACGGGCGCAGCATCACGAACGCGGCGACGCCGAGCAGCACCACCATGATCACCGGACGCAGTACGTCGCTGCTGATGCCCGCCGCGAAGAACGCGCCACCCATCGAGCCCGCGAGCGCCGCGATCCCGATCCGTACCGCCGTCCTCACCCGCACCGGCGCCTTGCGCACATAGGTGACCGCCGCGCCGGCCGTACCGACGATGGCGACGGCCTTGTTGGTGCCGAGGACGTGCGCGGTCGGGACCTGCGGCAGACCGAGCAGCAGCGCGGGCAGGAGCAACAGACCGCCACCGCCCACGACGGCGTCGATCCAGCCGGCCACGGCGGCGGCGAGACAGAGGAAGACGAGGGTGGTCAGCGATATGTCGGGCACGGTGGCGACCCTACGGACGGGATACGTGTGCCGTCCAACGATCCGGGAAGTCTTGAGCGACCTCTGAGCTTGCGAAACGCCGAGCCCGGACGGGCCGGCACAGTCGGCCCCGCCCGCGTTCGAGGCGCGGGAGCCCGGGGCGCAGCCCCCGGTTTCGGCGCCCCGCGCAGGGCCCGCCCCCGCCTCACACCCCGTATCCGCCCCCGCTGAGCGCAAGGTTCCCCGCGGGAAACAGAAGGGGACCTGCCGGGTAACACCGGCGACGCACGCTGTTCGCATGACTTCGGAGATCGTGGTGATCGGCGGCGGGACGGCAGGCGCGCGGCTCGCGCGTCAGCTCGGCGCGGGCGCCCGCGTCACGGTCCTGGGCGAGGAGACGCACGCCCCGTACAACCGGGTGCTGCTCGCGGAGGTGCTCGCGGGGCGGTACGGCCCCGAGGTGATCGCCCTGCCCGAGGTGCCGGTGCGGCGCGGGGTGCGGGCGACCGCGATCGACCGGGACCTGCGGCTCGTGCACTGCGCGGACGGCACGACGGTGGCATACGACCGGCTCGTGCTCGCGACCGGGTCCAACCCGGTGCTGCCGCCGCTGCGCGGCATCGGCGCACCGGGCGGCCCGGGACTTCCCGACGGCGTCCACCCGTTCCGCACCCTCGACGACTGCGCGGCCCTGTCCGCGGCGGTGGGCCCGGGGACGCGTGCGGTGGTCGTCGGCGGCGGGCTGCTGGGCGTCTCCGCGGCCCGTGCGCTGGCCACCCGCGGCGCGAAGGTGGTGCTGGCCCAGCAGGGCGAGCACCTGATGGAACGCCAGCTGGACGTGTCCGCGTCCGGGCTGCTGCGCGCGCACCTGGAGCTCCTCGGCGTCGAGGTGCACACCGAGTGCCGGGTCCGCGGACTGCGGACCACCCCCGCGGGGTCGGTGGGCGCGGTGGTCCTGGCCGACGGTTTCGCGCTGGACGCCGAGATCGTGGTGCTTGCCTGCGGGGTGCGACCCCGTGTCGGTCTGGCCGTGGACGCCGGGCTCGAGGTGCGGCGCGGCATCGTCGTCGACGACGAGCTGCGCACCTCCGACCCGAGCATCCACGCCATCGGCGACTGCGCGGAGCACAACGGCGTCGTCCACGGGCTGGCGGGCCCCGCGCTGGAGCAGGCGGACGTCCTCGCGTCCGTGCTCAACGCCTCCGTGCCGGGCACCGGCGCAACGGCCCGCTACACCGGCACCCGGGCGCTGACCCGGCTGACGCTGGCCTCGTCGACGAGTCCGCTCGACCTGGCCGCGTTCGGCGACCCGACCCCCCGCCCGGGGGACGACGTCGTCCAGCTCGCCGACGCCACCCGGGGCGCGTACCGCAAGGTCGTCGTCCGCGGGGACCGGCTCGTCGGCGGCGTTCTGCTCGGGGATCTCGCGTCCGTGGGCGCGCTCGCCCGGGCCTGGGAGGGCGACGAGGCCCTGCCGGACTCCCTCCCCCTGCTCCACCTGCTCACCAATGATGGAGGCCTCTGACATGTCTGCGATGTCCACCACCCCCACGATCGTGGTCGTCGGCCACGGGATGGTCGGCCAGCGATTCCTGGAGGCCCTCGCCGAGCGGGGCGTCACCGGGCGGGCGCGGATCGTCGTGCTGTGCGAGGAGCCCCGCCCCGCCTATGACCGGGTCCGTCTGACCTCGTACTTCTCCGGGAACACGCCCGACGACCTGTCCATGGTCGAGGACGGCTTCATGGAGAAGCACGGGATCGAACTGCACCTGGACGACCCGGCGGAGACCGTCGACACCGCCGCCCGCATCGTCACCTCCCGCGCCGGCCGGACGATCGCGTACGACACGCTGGTGCTGGCCACCGGCTCGTACCCGTTCGTGCCTCCGGTGCCCGGCAAGGACGCGGAGGGCTGTTTCGTCTACCGCACCATCGAGGACCTCCTGGCGATCGAGGAGTACGCCAAGACGGCGCGCGTCGGCGCCGTCGTCGGCGGCGGTCTGCTCGGCCTCGAGGCGGCGGGCGCCCTCAAGGGCCTGGGCCTGGAGACCCACATCGTGGAGTTCGCACCGCGCCTGATGCCGGTGCAGGTGGACGAGGGAGGGGGCGCGGCGCTGCTGCGCACCATCGAGAACATGGGGCTGAGCGTCCACACGGGCGTCGGCACCCAGGAGGTCACGGCCGACGAGAACGGCGCCGTCAACGGCATGGCGCTCTCGGACGGATCGGCGCTCGCCACCGACCTGGTCGTCTTCTCCGCCGGCGTACGGCCCCGGGACCAGCTCGCCCGCGACGCGGGACTCGCGGTCGGCCAGCGCGGCGGCATCATCGTCGACGAGCAGTGCCGCACCTCCGACCCGGCGGTCTTCGCGATCGGCGAGTGCGCGCTGGCGGCGGACGGCCGGGTCTATGGTCTGGTCGCGCCCGGCTACGAGATGGCGGAGGCCGCGGCCGCAGCCCTGGACGGCGAGGTGTCGTCGTTCACCGGCGCGGACACCTCCACCAAGCTGAAGCTGCTCGGTGTGGACGTGGCCTCCTTCGGTGACGCGCACGGCGCGGCCGACGGCTGTCTCGACGTCGTGTACTCCGACTCCCGCGCCGGTGTCTACAAGAAGCTGGTCGTCGGTCCGGGGGGCGAGCTGCTCGGCGGAATCCTGGTCGGTGACGCCGAGTCCTACGGCACGCTGCGCGCCTTCACCGGTTCCGTGCCGCCGATGTCCCCCGAGCAGCTGGTGCTGCCGGCCGGAGCCGGCGCGCCGGTCGCGCTCGGCCCCTCGGCGCTGCCCGACGAGGCGGTCGTCTGCTCCTGCCACAACGTCACCAAGGGCACGATCCGCGGCGCGGTCACCGAGCACTCCTGCACGACCGTGCCCGAGGTGAAGAAGTGCACCAAGGCCGGTACGGGCTGCGGAAGTTGTGTCAAGGTCCTCGGCCAGCTCGTCAACGCCGAGCTGGAGGCGTCGGGTGTCGAGGTCGACAAGGGCCTGTGCGGCTGCTTCGGCCAGACCCGCCAGGAGCTGTACGAGATCGTGCGCGCTCTGCGCCTCACCTCGTACCAGCAGCTGCTCGACTCGCACGGCCGTGAGGCGGCCAGGGGCGGCAACGGGTGCGAGATCTGCAAGCCGACGGTCGGTTCGATCATCGCTTCGCTCGCACCGACGATCGGGGCCAGCGGCTATGTCCTGGAGGGCGAGCAGGCGGCGCTGCAGGACACCAACGACCACCACCTCGCCAACCTGCAAAAAAACGGCTCGTACTCGATCGTGCCGCGCATCCCCGGTGGTGAGATCACTCCGGAGAAGCTGATCGTCATCGGTGAAGTGGCCCGCGACTTCGGCCTCTACACGAAGATCACCGGCGGTCAGCGGATCGACATGTTCGGGGCGCGCGTCGACCAGCTGCCGCAGATCTGGGCACGGCTGGTGGACGCCGGCTTCGAGTCCGGGCACGCGTACGGCAAGGCGCTGCGCACGGTGAAGTCGTGTGTGGGGCAGACCTGGTGCCGCTACGGCGTGCAGGACTCGGTGCGCATGGCGATCGACCTCGAGCTGCGCTACCGGGGCCTGCGCTCGCCGCACAAGCTGAAGTCGGCGGTCTCCGGCTGCCAGCGCGAGTGCGCGGAGGCCCAGTCGAAGGACTTCGGCGTGATCGCGACGGCGAACGGCTGGAACCTGTACGTCGGCGGCAACGGCGGCGCGACCCCGCGCCACGCGGACCTGCTCGCCCAGGATCTCTCCGACGCCGAACTGGTCCGGCTGATCGACCGCTTCCTGATGTTCTACATCCGCACCGCCGACCGCCTCGAGCGCACCTCCACCTGGCTGGAGCGCATCGAGGGCGGCCTGGAGCATGTACGGGACGTGGTGGTGCACGACTCGCTGGGCATCTGCGCCGAGCTGGAGTCGCTGATGGCCGACCATGTCGCCGGCTACCGGGACGAGTGGGCGGAGACACTGAACGACCCCGAACGGCTGCTGCGCTTCGTGTCCTTCGTCAACGCCCCCGACACCCCGGACCCGACGGTGAAGTTCGTGCCCGAGCGCGACCAGGTCAAGCCCGACCTGCCGCTGCTGTCCATCCGCCCGCTGGAAGACGCCCTGGAAGGTGCCGCCCGATGACCGCAATGACGATCGCACCCGAGCAGCTCGCCCCCGAAACGGACACGCAGCTGCAGCTCCTGGTGGGCGACGAGTGGCTGGCGGTGTGCCCACTGTCCCGTCTCGTCCCGGGCCGGGGACTGGCCGCCCTGCTGCCCGACGGCCGTCAGGCGGCGCTGTTCCTGGACCGCGAGGGCCGGCCGTACGCCATCGACAACCGCGACCCGTTCACCGGCGCTCAGGTCCTCTCGCGGGGTCTGCTCGGTTCGCTGGCCGGCCGTCCGTTCGTCGCTTCTCCGCTGCTCAAACAGCGCTTCGACCTGGGGAGCGGCCGCTGCCTGGACGACGAGTCGACGGCGGTGACCGCGTACGAGGTACGGCTGCACTGAGCGGTCCGCCGCTCGAATACTCCGCTCACGCGTCGTCTGTCACTGCCCTGACTCTTCACGACGCGTGAGCGGCGATCCCCTGGGGAACCCCTGGAACCCATCGGTACCCCGGATCCCCTGCCGAGCGGCGCCCGGTCACTCGCCCTCAGCCATCGCCTGCTGCATCGCCTCGACGTCCATCCACGCGACCTCCCACATGTGGTGGTCGGGGTCCTGGAAGGAACGGTTGTACATGAAGCCGTAGTCCGCGGTGTCGTTGGCGGGCGAGCCGCCGGCGGCGAGAGCGGCGTCCACCAGCTCGTCGACCTTCTCCCGGCTGTCCGCGCTCAGGGCCAGGATGGCCTCCGTGGTGGTGGCGGCGTCGGCGATGTCCTTCTTGGTGAACTCCTTGAAGCGCGCCTCGGTCAGCAGCATCGCGAAGATGGTGTCGCTGAAGACGAGGCAGGCCGCGTTCTCGTCGGTGAACTGCGGGTTGAAGGAGTAACCCAGCTTGCTCCAGAAGGCCTTGCTGGTCTCGAGGTCCTTGACGGGCAGGTTGACGAAGATCATCTGAGGCATGGTGGTCTCTCCCGGTCGTGCGCCGCGGTGCGGTGCGTGCCTGTCGCCGCGAAGCTGTTCGCGGCGTTCGAGGGGGTAGACGGGCGGGACGACCGATAGTCATCGCCGCCGGGGAAGAATTTTTTCACAGGGCATGCCCTGCCGCCTTCACGCTCCGTTGAAGTGGGCGCAACCCTGTGCCCCTAGGTTCCTGCACCGCCCCACCCCGCGGTGCCGGCCGGCCCCGCGGGCGGTCATCCCAACTGGAGTGACAAGTGGAACGTCGCAGTTTCCTGCGCGGAGCGGTCGTCGGTACGTCAGCGGCAGCCTTCGGCTTCACGCTGTGGCAGGGCGCCGCCTCCGCGGCCCCCGCACAGCCCGGTTCCGGCCCCTACGGGGCGCTCGGCCCGGCGGACGCGAACGGCATCCAACTGCCGGCCGGGTTCACCAGCCGGGTGATAGCCCGCTCCGGCCAGCAGGTCGGCTCCACCTCCTACACCTGGCACAACGCCCCCGACGGAGGCGCCTGTTACGCCGACGGCACCGGCTGGATCTACGTCTCCAACTCGGAGATCAACCCCTCCGGTGGTGCGAGCGCGGTGAAGTTCTCCTCGACCGGAGCGATCACCGGCGCCTACCGGATCCTGTCCGGCACCCGCCAGAACTGCGCGGGCGGCAAGACGCCCTGGAACACCTGGCTGTCCTGCGAGGAGGTCAGCCTCGGCTACGTCTACGAGACCGACCCGTACGGCGTGAACGCCGCCGTGCGCCGTGACGCCATGGGCCGCTTCAAGCACGAGGCCGCGGCGGCCGACCCGGTGCGCAGGGTGATCTACCTGACGGAGGACGAGAGCAACGGCTGCCTCTACCGCTTCATCCCCACCACCTGGGGCAATCTGTCCTCCGGCACCCTCCAGGTGCTGATGGCCGGCACCGCGACCTCCGGTTCCTTCAGCTGGGCGAACGTGCCCGACCCGGACGGCTCCCCGACCGCGACGCGCAGTCAGGTCTCCGGGTCGAAGAAGTTCAACGGCGGCGAGGGCTGCTACTACGCCAACGACACCGTCTGGTTCACCACCAAGGGCGACAACCGGCTCTGGCAGCTCAACCTCACCTCGAACACCTATGAGCTGGCCTACGACGACTCGCTGGTCGTCGGTGGCTCCGCGCCGCTGACCGGGGTGGACAACGTCACCGGCAGCACGTCGAGCGACCTGTTCGTCGCGGAGGACGGCGGCAACATGGAAATCTGCGTGATCACCCCGAACGACGTCGTGGCGCCGTTCCTGCGGGTGGGCGGCCAGTCCGGGTCGGAGATCTGCGGCCCGGCCTTCTCGCCCGACGGTCGCCGGCTGTACTTCTCCAGCCAGCGCGGCACCAGCGGCAGTTCCTCGGGCGGCATCACCTACGAGGTGACCGGTCCGTTCCGCGCGTAGCGCTCGGGCTCCGGTGTGGCGCCGCCGCGCAGCAGGGCGGCGCCCAGCGGGGTGAGCGAGTGCAGCACCGCGTTGCCGTGGCGCAGGGTCACCACCAGGCCGGCCTCGCGCAGTACGGCGGCGTGCTGGCTCGCGGAGGCGAGGGAGACGCCCGCCCTGCGGGCCAGTTCACTGGTCGTACAGCCGTTGCGGATGGCCTGGAGCACCGCGGAGCGCGTATGGCCCACGAGGCGGCCCAGAGAGGCGGCCACGACCTCACCGGCAGCGGGCTCGTGACTGTGCGACAGCGGATAGACGAGGACCGGCGGCAGGGACGTGTCGCGGTAGACGACCGGTGTCCCCCGGCAGAAGAACGACGGCTGCAGGAGGAGCCCCCGCCCGTTCAGATGCAGTTCGCGGTCGACGGGATAGTCGGCCTCCAGGACGGGCGCGCGCCAGCGCAGCACCGGCGGCAGGGAGGCGAGGAGTTCGCCCGCGCCGCCGTCGAGCAGCGCGCGGCCCCGGGCGGCGCGGTCCGCCTCCACCCGGCCCAGGATGTGCGTCCAGTACGGCTCCACGGCCGCCTGGTAATAGGCGCGCAGCACGCCCACGAGCCGGGCGACCGACTCCGCCTTGCCCTCGGCGAGCGAGACGAGCCGGCCGGGCAGCGCGCGCAGCGGCGAGCGGTGGGCGGACAGGAGGGCCACCTCGGTGTGCAGGCGTGCCGGGGGTGTGTCCCGCAGCGCCTCGAGGCCCGGCTCGAGGCCCTCCGAGCCCTGCGGAGGCGTCAGGAAATCCGGGAAATAGCCGCGCTGGGGCACGAGCGCGGAGAGCAGTCGTGTTTCACTTTTCAACCGCTGCCGGGCTTCGGAGCGCCATTCACCGAAGGTCATTCCGCCCCTTCGGTCGCGCAATCGGTGAAAGCTGAGAATCGATTCCCACAAAGCGTCCGGCCTGGCCGCCATCCTCACTCGCGCCAGGTCGTCCGCATTGAAATGAATACGAAGCACTGAACCCCCATGTTGCACCCGCAATCGCCCCGATCACTGAGTATGCACGCAGTCACAGGACGTTACCACGGTGTTTCGGCCACAGTTGAAACGCCTCGCGTGGCCTGGGGGTCAACCGAAAAGCTGTACGACGTCGGGCATGAAACCTACTTCACCGATGTGACGCAGCGAGGACCGTGGGGGGCTTTGCGCGTCCGGCGGCGGTGTTGGAGGTTGCGGCTCCGTGTCCGGCACGGGTAATGGAGCGCGGTCGACGGGTGGGGATCCGTCGGCCGCGTTCCGTCCATATTTCACCGGCGCGAATGGCAGAAATTCGATTGCCGTTAAGACTCCGGACACACGCTGATACGGCGTTCAACAGTATTTCGACTGACTCACGATTCAACAGGAACCTCCCCGACCCAACAGGCACCGGAGCCGGGAAGGCGCCCGCGCACGCCGAAGGGGCGGGCGCCCCCGACCGGGCGCCCGCCCCTGCTTGTTGCCGCTCCCTGTACCTAGGGTCTCTCGTTTGGATCATGCCGGGCTCGCGGGCCCTGGCACCGCTCCCCCACAGCCTTCGGCGTGGGAGGTGCCCCCACGCCGCGTTGTCGTCAGTCGGCATGGCT